>JAQICP010000192.1 GCA_027858555.1 Vallitaleaceae bacterium | reverse complement strand
TGCCAACTTTGGAAATGAACCTTATTATGCAGGTATTCAGGATGGAAATGCCTCGACAAATACAGTACGCCAATGACTTAGGGCTTTTCCAAAGTAACATACTGTATTATCATGTAATTCCTATACTAATTCAATATAAGGATTTTCATTCACCAAATACCAATATTCATCTAAAAACATGTAATAAAGACCGTTACTTTTAGATATTTTCAAGAATATTTCTTTGTTCTTTGGGTTTAGCCTTTATCCTTTCATATATACTATTATCATAATTACATACATATAAATTTCCATTTATTTCCCGAACAAATACTCTGTCAACTTCATCAAATTTATCAGTGCGTTCATTGAGATTTTCTCCGTATTTACCTTTTTCTTAATATCTTTAATGGCATTATTATTGTTTTGTTATGCGCGATAACTGCATCTACTCCTAATTCAATAGAATGGTTGATGAATTTCGAATTACAGGCAAGTGCATCATATGTAACTATGTCAACAAAGCTCTTATGATTACCTGAAACTCTTGAAAATAAACGCTTTGATACGTTTACTTCCCCTTCATCTTTTTTCGTGGAATCAAGTTTACAATTATACATTTCATAATCCATAACAAGCTTTTGCCATTTCCAACCACCGACATAACAACTCTACAATGGTAATAATATGGCTTCCCTTTTATTTCTGTTGTCAAACATTTTGAACAGTACTTCTTATAACTTCCAAATATTTTAGTGCCATCGATAGCTGCTACCATATGACATCAATTGTTCCATTCTTTAAAACTTTATTCTCTATTGCTTTCTTAATAATACTTATATTTATTTTTCCCAGACCTTTTAAATGTATTGATTTCAGTGTATCTCTTATTGTATCAATTTGTTGTAAACGCTCACCTTTTGGTATTAAATTCTTGAATTCATTTTCCTTTAGCAGGCAATTGAGTTCATTTAATTTCTTGATTCTAAATAACAATTCTAGCACTAATGGTAACATGACTTGTCCGTTTTTATACCTTGGATTAATTCTCTCATCTGATAGGGAATTGATTTGCTTATCCATTTTATAAACTTTTTTGATATATTTAACCAGCTTTCTAAAATAATTTTTCCTCAATATTCAAATCCTATTTCTACTATTAGTTTAACAAAAACGGGGTTAAATTCAAAGTTCTTAATTCCCGAATTTGATGCACTTTCATGATGTTAGTTAAACCATTGAGTTTATTAGTATTTATAATAGTAGAAGCTAAACTGCTGGGTCTTGGCGATTGATTCAGTAACCATAGAATCATTTAAAACCAACTTTAATCGCTCAGATATAATCGTCATGGCGAAGTTGTTTATGTCGCTGCCCTTTTATGGCTGTAAGGTAATGTACCTAAAATATTGTAGTATGAGTCTAAATTCATGACTGTTTTTCAATGTTCTGTGAGGGGATAAAAAATACCCCTCATATCTATACCGATTTGAGAGGTGTTTGTACGAAAAAACTTTTCAATTTTTTACATTTTTTATAAATAGAGATCTCGTCACTAACTTTGGTTAAATTCGGCGCCGAGACCTCTATTTAATCTTTCACTCTATGCTATTTTTCCATCTCCAGTCTTAACTGATGTAAAATAGTTTTCTGATGATCCCAAACAGTGCTTTTCTTAATACCAGACTCATCTTCAATCTGGCGAACAGTTTTACCATGTGTATAAAGTTCTTGAATTAGCCAAAGCTCATAATCATTCAACACTGATAACTTGTTCAGCATTTTTTCAATCATAACTGTTGTTATAGCATCCTGCTCAGTATTTCCTTTATCAACAGAACTATTCATCTCAACTTGAAATCCACTTTCATTGAGTTCATCATATGATAATTCAAATTCCAGACTTCTTTCTTCTAAATAACGTTCTCTACGCTCCATCTTATAATATGCATAATATACTTCTTCAGTTGTTTCATACATCTTACCGTCTACTGGTATAAAATATCTAATTTCACCTGTAATTTCATTGACTTTTTTTCCCATGTTAACCTCCTGATTTGAATTAAATTGCTAGTTCCAAATCAGAAAGTTACGGTCCTCTAATTACCGCCATTTTTGCTACGTTCATTACTGATACCTCCAGAAAAGGGCAATAAAAAAGGCCCCACGCACAAGGCGTGTGACCTAATATCCATTTCTGCTCTTTCGATGAAAACAGCTCTATGAAATTTTAGTGCCATAAATTTGGGTACAAAAATAGCCCTTGTAATGAATTTTTCAATTCATCGTCAAAAGCTTAATTGTTTAGTAATCCCATCATAGCAATTATAACAGGTAGGAAATCTCGTGTCAGTGTCATATCAGTCTCAATTTCGTCTCATTTTTGTGTCATTCTAGTCTCAAATCAGTGTCATCTGGGTCTCATTCTCATTTAGCTTTCTTTTTTATTTACTTCATCAAATAAGAATCCCCATAAGATTACACCGAATATTTTAATGGCTTTGTTCTTCTCTCTATACATTGTTGATCTTGAAATGTTATAGTTCTCCGCCAACCTTTCAATTGATCGCATCGTTCTAGCAATATATATTTGGTCAAGAATCGCAAAGTATTTTTCACCTTCATCCGGATAGACTCTAAGTTGATTCATTGCTAAATCGATAAAATCTAGAATACTTTTACTTTCTTCAATACTTTGTAATCTCGAGTTCATTCGCTTCTGATTAATTCTAGGATCTATATCTACCATTGAATTAATCAAATCCGTTAGCTTTTTATTCGTACTTTCTCTACATTCTTGATCCATTTCTTTAAGGGAACTGCTAATTCTCCAAAGCACTTTACTATACAGTTCTAATAGTGCTTTCGTGTTGTGATATATGTGTTCATCTGCCTGGCTACAAAGATCATACCCAGCTGTTACTTCTCTTAACATGCTATTAATCATATGTATTTACTCACCTTACCTCTTTAAACTTTTCAATTCATAGTTGCCTCTTTTCTAAGAGCTATATGCTCAGTTTGCTGGATTTTGGAGCTTCAGTGCTAGGGAAATAGCTTAAGTAAATTATACTACACGAACTGGTGTTCGGTCAATAATAAAAAAAGTATATTCAATTCCCCTAGGTACCCATTCAGCTATTTGTGCTATTTGATGCTAAAAATTCCTTTCTTATATTTCATTGCCTCACAATTGTATAACTCTTTCGGAATCATTTTATAAGTCAATCCATTAACAATTAAATATGATAATAACTTACCTTCTGACACGTCATTCATTCCATTTGCTACTAACACTGATGCAATAACTTCAGGATACGTAGACAGGTTACTTTCTTTATTAACCACAATGCCTTTTTGATATCTTCTATCCCTCATATTAGGTTTAATCACCTTAAGTTCAATACCAAACCTTTCAATAATTGAACCTAGTAAGAAGCTATTCCACTGATACCCTATCTCTGGTAATTCCTCCCAGTCATCAAATCCTAGCAGTGATAAAACACCAGAATTCATTTTTGTAAGCAATGAAGCTTCAACTAGTATCATATCTTCTTCGTCAATAAATACACTTTCTTTCTTAAGATAGTCGTCACTAGATACTCGCAAATATCTTTTTTCTATTTCCTGAAAAACTGTACCAGATGTAACAGGTGACCAATTAAGCCTTTTGGATAATTCTGAAAAAGTATTAAAGCTTAAGATTTCCGGTCGATTTAATATCTCTAATGCAATATCCATCGTGCTTAACTGAGTAAATCTTCCTATTTCACAGATATGGGGTCTTCTGAATTCGAAATATTCTTCAAAGTAATGTGCCACTATATAATACAAGTTTTTTGGATTGTTAATATTGTTCCTAACTATAAATTCTTCATTTTCATTCCTTGCTAATACATAAAGCATTCTTTCACTACAATATCCATCGTTAGTTTTAAGTGTGGTAGTTATTAATTCTCTAAGCCATTGTTTCTCTTTTTCGTTAGAATCAACTAAATTAGCTGAATTGTAATAGTTATGCTCCCATTGAATTAATCTATTATCCATCGACACAGCAGTATAAATCATAATATCTGAAAACCCAAAGACTCGCTTAATTTCATCTTTATGAATTGGTTTACCAACATCCTCAATATATATAAGTATGCTTTCATGAACCATTCCACTCTTGCCTTCTGCTTTTCCTTCTTTTATAAGATAATCACGGGTATACTCATATTTGTCCGGATAAAAGTGCATCAAAACTCCATGTAAAAAGTGATAGTTATCAACATTGCTTGTCATATTTAATACGCCTTTAAATTCAGCAAATAAGCGTGTATAAAACATTTTTTCTCCATCATATTCATCAATACGATTTATTATATTTTCCATAACTGATACATCAATAACAACATTTGCATCCGCTATTGCATACCCTCTATCTGATATTATAAGAAATTCCGATATCCTTGAACTTAATGCTCTATCACTATCTGGCAAATTGTTAATTTCAAATTTTTCCAACATCAATTCTCTAAGTTTGCTAAGATCTGGCTCTTTCACAGTATCATTCTGGCTAAGTCTGATTCCATTTGGGAAATATTCTTTAATAATTTGTGCTGCAAGATATCCATATGATGTCTTTTTTTGCAAGAAAAAAGTACCATAAACCTTATACTTATGCTTAATAAGCATATTCTTTATATCCTCTAAATCCAAAAAATCAAGTTTCAGGTTATGCAGTTCAATTTCAATATCTGAAAATACTCTTAACAAATCCGCTCCATCACCAATTATTTCACTAACTACGGAAAACAAATTACTTTCCGATTCTCCTTCTACCGCATTTACAAGAAAAACTTCTGCAAAATCTAAATAATCAAACTCTTCATCGAGTTTAAGAATATATGATAGAATACGCCCAAAATCATCATTATCAAAGCTATCCAATATCTCTTGTAAATATATAAAATCATTGTGTTTCTTTATTTCATCAATAATACATTTTGCTAATCCACTTAAGCTTATTTGCATTTTATTGACGATTTGTCTAACTCTTTCCCTTGTTTTTCCAAGATCATCACCTATTTCCTGAAGAGTAAAACCTTCAGCTCTGTATAAAAGCGCTACATAGTTGTCAGATGTTCCCATTCTAGATAACACACTTTCAAACAAATGAATAGGTGCTTTATTCAAAAGATCTTCAATCTCTACAACCTCTTTAAACGAGCTATTCTTTAATATTGTTTCTAAATGTCCAATACTTTCTGTAGAAAGATCCTTGAAAGTAAATAGATTATGATTCTTAAGATCATTTATTGTACGCAAAGAAATTCCCTGCAATCTCAGCGAATCAACTTCCATGCTTACTAGTTTTTCATTAACTGAATACACTCTACTGTTTTCAACTTCATAACCATAAGCATTGCCGTCTTCTGGTAACTCTTTTTGATTAAACTCCTCATATATCACTTCTAAGTTTGAAACCTTCTTAGCTCCAAAACCTTTTACTAACTGAAGTCCAAGAAATATTTCTTTAGATAAGTCCTCCATATAAACCAAATCATTATTTTTACAGTATTCTAAGAACAATTTACATGATGAAGGATAAACATCAGAAATCTCAGTGTTAATCAGTACACGCTCCACTGCCTCTTCTGCATATGTATCAACAGGTGATTTAATCTCCACATCTTCTTCTACCACTTTTTCATAACTATCTTCTATCTGATTGAGTGTTTCAAAGCTTGTATGTTCCAAATCAGCTCTTTGGTCCTCCTGATTAGTTAAACACTCAAACTCATCTTTATTAGTCTTATTTAGTCTCAACGATATATCGTCTCCATCAGAACTAAAGCATTCTTCTATATGAACAAAACTTTTTTTAACAACACCCAATTCAACATCTGGTTTTGTCATACAATATGGACAGAACGGAAAATGTTCCAAATCAAATTCTTCTCCACATACTTTACACCTCATAACTTACTCCTTTAATTTCAGTATTCTCTCCTTAGCTTTACTATTGAGTTCATCATAGTCCATAGAGTCAAGTAAATATGTTCCTGCCAGCAGATTCATATATTTTGCTATTTCCCTTACTAAAAATCTATCTATTTTTATTCCATCTTTCTCAGAATCAAGCAAAGCTGCTATTGTTGCTTTCGTTACTTTAGGGTTATTAAAAACATTACGTCCACATATATTCTCTGCATAATCTTGATCTCTCGAAATAAGAAATTCTGTCAGCTCATATGGATCTTCTCTTGATTCATCATATGTAACCCTACCAATCCACCATAACCTGGACATTCCATTCCTAAATAAAGATCTGTGAGCAGAATAGCTAAACAGGTACCTGTTTTTCAAGTCATTTTCACTGTTTACTTTCCATCTATATTGCATATAATCGTATCTATCTACAAGTGTAAATGCAGACCACAATCTCTCGTCAGAAGCTAATGAATCAGAGAGTCCACGCATATTATTGTAAACTCTTTTAATATTTTCCAGATCAGTCAACGCTTCTTTTCCTTTTTCCTGCGACATATCCAACCTGAAATCTGGTAAATCATAAGGTGATTCAGACACTATATCAGCATCCTGAAATATATCGATTACATTAAAATTTTTCTCCTTTACTATTTTATTAGCTATATATTGAGTATTACTTCTTACCATCATCAATCCTTTTTCAGTAAGATATTTAATCTTCATAACCATCACCCCTAACTAAATGAAGCATAGCATTATTTATTGGCGCACCAATTAATTTTTGAGAAATTGCCAATGGTTCAATATTTTCTAAACACTCTTGGTCCAGTTTCATATCTATTCTTTCAAAGCTTTTTTTTAATCCCCTAAACCATTTGTAATCACTGTAGTTATACAGTTGCTCTCTATCTTGTTTAAGCTCGTACAATACAAATTGTAATGCAGGTATTATCAGCATTGAATGCATTACTGGCTGAACATCATAATATGTACTCATGCTATCATATATTCCATATGTTTCGTCAGGCAGATTAATGATGATTTTGTTTTGCATCATATCAATATTCATTTCAGTGGCATTAGGATCTAGATTTCGTGAAATCATAAATATTGAAGATGAATTGGACAAATCATCTTTCATCTTATCCATAACAATATTTATTTGGTTACCTACTGCTAAAACACATCCTTTATCTATATCAAACTTAAATCCTCTGTAATCTTCAGTAAATAGACTATTTTCATATTTTACCAAACTCTTCTTAGCCAGCAAAAATCCGCACACTTGAACCGTGCCGTTAATCTCATCATCTTTTATAGTCAAAATCATTTCTTCCTGTTTTGTAGCAAAACTCTTTCTAAAACATGTCTGTGGACATTCGATATGATGAACAAACTCTATGTCCCCATCATTCAGCATCTTCTCTAAACCTGGATTAACAAGTTTTGCATGGAGTGAAAGACGAATATTATATCCATCCAGAACATAATCCGCATCAGTCTCAAAAGAACTGTTTACATAAAAATCATTTCCGATATCAATAACTGGATATGTGTAATATCTATTTCTTAACTGCATATGCAAGCACCTCCATCGAACAATAATCTGTATAATCAATTTCTATACTCATTTTAATAGGCTCATTTGACTTGAATCTTAGTCCCTTTATCCTATTATCATTCACTTCACAATCACCACCAATGACTTTCACTGCCTTAAGTGGTGCTTTATACCTTTGCGATTCAGCAGACAAAAACAAGTCTATACATCCCTCTACACAATCTTCAAGTGGTACAATAGTAACTGCGTATCTACCACTGTTCTTATTAATACATACAGGAGTAAACTTCGAAAGACTAACAGCTTTCTGCACACCCTTCTTCTCATTTCCTTCATCCGCTGGTTTAACCTCTGAGGGTCTTCTGTCACCTGGTTCATTAGTATTTCCACCAGGATGTGGCCAGCCTTCATCTCCTTCACCTGGTGTTTCGCTACCATCGGTATCTTTGTTAGATTTCTTTGTTTTTTCAGGAAGTGTTTTTGTAGCAGGTGCTCTATTTACAGATTTCTTTTC
>JAQICP010000160.1 GCA_027858555.1 Vallitaleaceae bacterium | reverse complement strand
CTCTAAGCTCGTTGGACGAGGTGGCGCAGGATTTCCTGCTGGGCTTAAGATGAGATTAGTAGCAGAAAAGGAAAGTGATAAAAAATATATTGTATGTAATGCCGATGAAGGTGAACCAGGCACTTTCAAAGATAGAGAATTATTAGAAAAAAATCCATTAAAAGTGATTGAATCTATTATTATAGCTGCCTATCTAATAGGCGCAGATACAGGTTATCTCTATGTAAGAGGCGAATACGATAACTTGAAAGAAAACATAATGTTGTTAATAGATGACTGTAGAGATAAAGGGTATTTAGGACTTGGTATAGGTGATAGTGATTTCAATTTTGACCTTTTATATCGTTCAGGTACTGGGGCCTATATCTGTGGAGAAGAGACGGCATTAATTGAATCCATAGAAGGAAGAGCTGGCGACCCTCGAATGAAACCACCATATACTGCTGAGGAGGGTTTATGGGGTAAGCCAACCCTTATTAATAATGTAGAGACTTTGGTGAATCTGATTCCAATCATTACATTGGGTGCAGCTAGCTATAGAGAATATGGCACAGAAGAAAGTACGGGGACCAAATTGTTTTCTGTTTCAGGTGCAGTGAAAAAAAGAGGCGTGTATGAAGTGCCTTTTGGCATCACATTACGAGAACTGATATATGACTACTGTGATGGCATGAAAAATGATGGTGAAATCAAATTTGTACAGGTGGGTGGTTCTTCAGGTGCTATTATTCCTGCAAGCAATCTGGATATAGAATTGTCTTATGAAGCTTTTAGAGAGAATCATGTCACATTAGGTTCGGGCGCTGTCATTGTGGCAGATGAATCCATATGTTCCTTGGATTACCTGAAGTCTACGGCTGCTTTTTTTGTTCATGAATCTTGTGGGAAGTGTACACCTTGTCGTGAAGGCAATCGCCATGTTGTCAGAATTTTAGACCACTTAAGTCATGGCATTGGCAAGGAAGAAGATATTGATACCTTGCTTAGGACCTGCCAAGTGATGAGGGAAGCATCTTTTTGCGGGCTAGGGCAGACGGCAACCACATCAATTGTGTCTATGCTTGATCACTTTAAAGAAGAAATTGTTACTCATATTGATCATAGATGCTTAACTGGGGTTTGTGATTTTGAAGAAGGAGGTGGCCTACATGATTAATTTCACAATCAATGATCAATTGGTTGAAGTTGAGCCAGAGACTACCATACTAGAAGCTGCCAAACAAGTGGGTATTCATATCCCCACACTTTGTTATCATCCGGATCTGGCAGTTAAAGCTAACTGTAGAGTTTGTGTTGTAGAGGTGGCAGGCATGGATAAGCTCCAAGCCGCTTGTATGACTCAGGTGAGAGAAGGCTTGGTCGTTGAAACTAGAAGTCAGCGGGTAAGAGAAGCTAGAAGAATTGTGGTTGAGCTAATGTTAGCAAACCATGATCAGACATGTACTACTTGCGATTCTAATGGTACATGTGAACTCAGACAATTGGCAGACAGATTGAATATTAAAGAAAATCGATATGACCAATTATTAGAACTATCGCCAATTGTAGGCGGTAATCCTTCGATTCTTAGGGACATGAACAAGTGTATAAAATGTGGTCGGTGTATTCAGGTATGTAACGATATTCAACAAGTCGGGGCAATCTATAATATAGGTAGAAGCACAGATATGTATATGGGACCAGCCTATAAGAATGACTTGACTCAGAGTCACTGTACTTTTTGTGGTCAATGTATTAATGTATGCCCAGTTGGTGCCATATATGAAAAAAACGATATTAAAGAAGTACTAGATGCTATTGAAGATGATTCTAAGCATGTCATAGTTCAGATAGCACCAGCAGTTAGGGTATCCATAGGTGAGATGTTTGGATTAAGCCCTGGTAGTATTGTCACAGGTAAAATACCGGCCATACTAAGGAAGATTGGTTTTGACAAAGTATTCGATACGGATTTTACAGCTGATTTGACTATCTTAGAAGAAGGGACAGAATTACTTGGACGCTTAAAAAACAATGGGGTATTACCAATGCTTACCTCATGTTCTCCTGGCTGGATTAATTATATAGAGCAGTTTTATCCTGAGCTGATTCCGCATCTATCAACCTGTAAATCACCTCAACAGATGTTTGGTGCTTTGGCTAAGACTTATTACGCTGATAAGATGGGCATCAGTCCTGATGATCTGGTGGTTGTATCTATTATGCCATGTACGGCTAAGAAATATGAGGCCCAAAGAGAAGAGATGGGTGTGGGTGATACCTTAGACGTGGATTATGTGTTAACAACCAGAGAGTTTGGTAAGATGATTAAGATCGTTGGATACGATATAAATGATGCCCCCGAAGAAGCGTTTGATGAACCATTTGGTATCACAACTGGTGCAGGGGTTATATTTGGTGCAAGCGGTGGGGTTATGGAAGCCGCACTTAGAACAGTCTATGAAGTCGTAACAGGTGAAGAGTTAGAGGATATTAATCTGACCGCAGTGAGAGGTATGGAAGGCATTAAAGAAGCCAGTATTCCTGTTGGTGATCTAATGGTTAATGTAGCTGTAACCAATAGCTTATCAAGAGCTAGAGATATGATGGAGTTGATTAAAGACGGGAAGGCGGATTATCATTTTGTTGAAGTGATGTGTTGTCCTGGCGGATGTATAGGTGGTGGCGGTCAGCCAAGACCGACAACCAATGCCATTAGAAAAGAGCGAATAGCAGGCATCTATGAAGCAGACGCAGATATGATACTTAGAAAATCTCATAAAAACCCTGCAGTGCTCAAACTTTATGAAGAATTTCTAGGTGAACCTAATAGCCATAAAGCACATGAGTTGCTCCATACAACCTATACAGAAAGAGGTATGCATTAGAATTACATAATCAATAAAAAATAAACAGGTGATGTACTAGGTCGCCTGTTTGTTTCTATGAGTGCACTATTATAATAAGTTAATCTATTTCTTGATTTTACTTAATAAAAACAGTAATATTAATGCACCTATGATTGCCGTTATGAAAGAACCCAAAGTGCCACCAAAGCTCAGACCTAGAATATCGAAAAGAAAACCACCAATAAATGAGCCTACAATACCAACGATGAAGTAACCAAGAAGACCCATTTTTCGCTTCTTCCATATCTTACTGGCAATCCAGCCAACTACAATTCCTGTAATAATCCATATAATTAAGTCCATAATGTCCATAAATTCTCCTATCAATCTCTAAATACCGTATGTTGATTTAAGTAGCGTCATATTCATTATAACAGATATATAAAGTTAGGGTTTGTATTTGGCAGGTAGTATATTGAATCAATCATACACCTTTTCAAACGGCACCCAAACCACTTCGCTTTCATAACCGATATCATAGTAGAACTTCTGATCACCGCCATAACATTTTACGGCACCTTTTTCTATAACGCGACGATTAGCTTCATGTAGGACGATGCTAGCTAGTCCCATGCGTCTGTATTTTGGTACAGTACCAAGGGGTTCTAATAAACCAAGCTTATTGATAGGATCAAACCATAGACAAGCAAAGGCAGCAACATCACCATCTGGAGATAGGATATACATATCAGTATAACTATCGTAATCTGGCATAGTTCTCATGAGTTCGATGCTTGTAATGGATTTTTCAACTAATGCTTTATCTGCATCATATCCAAAAGCTAAAGAACGGGCTGTAGCAACTTTCTTTGGTGAAACTTCCAAGCCAGTGGCATATGTAAAACCTTCTGGTAACGCTTTAGTGACTTTAACATTGCCCAAAATAACTGTTTGGTGGTCTACCCAGTCACATTGCTTATAATCCCTAGATAGAGCCATATCAGTCATCTTAGTGAATGGTTCTGGTATCATTAACCGGATATATTTTTTCTGATCTTTCATCATAAAAGAAGTGCTTTCTGCGTGTTCAAACATTTCTAACAACAAGGCTTCATTCATAACCCCTTTTCTAAATAAGAAAAACACCTCGCCGCCCATTTCACCTTCATTGATGACAATGGCGAGAATATTGTTGTCTTTCTCCCATAACATAATGGTATCATACATAAAATCGAGGCCATCATTCATATGAGAAGCAACAGAAAAGGCAAAATTAAGCCTTTCGATACACCAGTTACAAGACACATCGTAGTCGCCATAAGCATCTATGAGAAATTGCCTTACTTTTGTAAAATCTTCTTTAACATATAATCTTTTAATCATGTGAAATACCTTCCTTTTAGTAATAAGTATAATTATCTAATTACATGATATCACTGCGCACTGTAAACATATATATCCAGTATGAATATATATGTTTACAATCCTCATTCATGGTAGTTCGATGATATAAAACATAGGACGATTCGGGTAACTTATGATACAATTATATTAATTAAATGATACATAGGAGGTTACATGAATACTATAAAAACTGGTGTACTAAGTTATGGATTTTCAGGAAAGATATTTCAGTGTCCTTTTATAGAGGCCCATGATGATTTTGAGCTTTCTGCGATTGTTCAAAGACATGGTGATAGCGCATTACAGGATTATCCAAATATTACATTGTATCGAGATTACGAGAGAATGTTGGCAGACGAGACCATTGAACTAATTATTGTTTCAACTCCTGCACATCTTCATTTTGAACATGCAAAGATGGCTCTAGAGCATAACAAACATGTGGTAATTGAAAAGCCTTTTGCTGCTACGTTAGAAGAGGCAAAAGCCCTTAAAGCACTGGCAGAGTCTAAAGGAAAAGTGGCAGTAGCTTATCAAAATCGCCGGTTTGACGGTGATTTCTTAACTATTCAAAGTCTAGTAAATGACCCTGAGATTCAGGTATATGAATATGAAGCGGTATGGGACAGGTTTGAACCAGAGATAAAAGATGACTGGCATGAAGCTGGTTACCTGGGTGCTGATCTACTGTTTGATTTAGGACCTCATTATTTAGATCAAGCATTAACACTTTTTGGTCCGCCAGTAGGGTTTCATGGCACAGCTAAAAGATTACGTCCAGGTAGCAAGATTATCGATTATTTTTCTATTGAACTCAATTATCCAAGTACTGTCGTCAGGCTTAAATCCACATTAATAGCAGCACATCCAGATATTAGATATAAAGTGCATACAAGTAAAGGGACTTATCATTTCTATGAAATGGGTGAGCAAGAGCATCAGCTGATTGCTGGCATAACGCCGGATCAACCAGATTATGGTGACAATGCTTATTATGATCTATATGATTTTAAGGGTAATAAAACCAGCCATCAGGTGGTAAAAGGTAGCTATATGACTTACTTTACTCAGTTGGCTCAGGCAATAAGAACAGGTAGTAAGCCTCCAGTGACGATTGATGAATCAATAAGGCTTATTGGGTATCTAGAAGAGATGAGGACGCATATCATATAATGCAAGTAAGGAATTAGATTAGCACATAGATAGATTAAAAGCTTAAGGGAATCATTTATCCATTCGAAAATGAATGACATAGGTGATTTTCTTTGCGTTTTTTGAAGAGATACGCTTGACTTAACGATGGATTGATTGGCATGTTGCGTGAGTATACGGATTATAGATTTTACCTGTTAGGCTTTAGTGTGGTAATGATTGTTTTAAGTAGTAGGGGGGGAATCCATAGGTAAAGAGAGTGGTGCTATAGGCGGTGAAATATTTCTGTGAAATATAATCCAATAAGGCTCAATTACTATTCAAAAACACTGGCATAAAAAGATGCCATTGCCTCTTCATCATACTGAAAATTTTGCTCTTTTAATAAATCAACGAACCCTTGAACACTATCATAATAATCAGAATCAGGATTGTTTTCAAGGAACCTTTCATAGCTAAGATAAAGCTCAGGATCAATGGTGGCATCACTATAACTAAAGATCGGGGTATTATCAATCTTCATTTCACCCAAATAGATTCTGAGTAAGGTATCATTTGTTTCTAAAAAGTTTTGAATATTCTGATCATATATTGAATCCTTATATAACTTACAATACGCTTCTCGAGAAGTAATTCTATCTAAAAACTCATCCCATGTAATCTGTATAGAAGCATCCATCATAAAATATGAACCTGCCACCTGTTCTTGTTCAAAACTAATAAGCGCATTATAATCATTTTGTCCCACGGATAGATAGGGCTCGAAGTTATTATAAAGATAAGTTGAATCCACTTCCAAATAGTCATCTCCTTCACTACTGAGAAAAACAAATCCGTTATCCAGATACACTTGACGAGGACCTTCGCTTGGGTTATAACTCATAAAAAGGGATTCCCACATAGAATACAGATAATCATAAAATACCTGATAAAGTGCATCATTTATAATCTGATTATCTCCTGCATATGTTTTGTATATGTTAAGTGACGCACTAATCGAAGTAACCTCATTACGATCTAAATTGAGTAGGTCTACTGCATATTGTGCTACGACATCTTCTTCATCAATTGACGAAGAGGGCTCGGTGGCGTCTATGACTTGCTCAATAATTTCCGATGAATCAGGTATATCAGCAATTACGACCTTGTCTTCATCATTCCCATTGTCTTTAGCCTCTGCCTCTACATCTACATCATCTTGATCTTGATCATGATCAGTTTCACAGAATCTTTACGGGTTTATTTAATAATCAATGGGGTGCTTTCACCACCACTGAAAGTAGATCTTCATTCAGGCACAATACCCTTTATGGGTGAGGTCAACTATACTTATCACGCGCCAGTTTATATGGACGAATACAATTAAGTGGTCGCAATAAGCTGGTTTTGGCATGTTGCTTTTCGATCTTCTTAAATACACAATTATGGATTTTTGGAATTCTTGTTATTTTGAATACTACCAATTTGTATCGAATATTACATTCCTTTCATATTAGTGTAGCGGTATAATTTTTCATGTAAACAGACAACGTTCCATAGATTATATAATATTTAGGGGGTAACAAATCAATGAAAAATTATGCAAAAAGATTATTAGCTTTATTACTTGTAACATTAATGGTGTTTTCATTAGTGGCTTGTAACGATGAGGTTGATGATGCAGCTACAACAAGTCCAGATACTGGTACAGTAGCAGATGTTGCTGATGCAGATAGCGACTCAAATGCAGATATGACTGAAGAAAAAATCACTTTGACGATTTATGCTCAGTATTCTGATGAAGATACGAAAGTACCTTATGATTATGCTGTAGCAGAATTAGCAAAAGAATATCCAAATGTTGAATTAGAATTAATTGTCCAAGCACAAGATGATGGACTAACTATTCAAACATATGCAGCTACAGGTGACTTACCAGATATCTTCCAAGTTGGTTTAGCTCAGATTAATGCTTTTAAAGAGTCCGGAAACATTCTTGTTCTTGATGATTATGTAGAAAGCACTGGTTTTGGAGAGGCGTTAGTACCAAGTGCAACAAATCTATTATGGAACGAAGATGGTCATGCATATGCATTCCCATACGCTGGTAACGAATTAGTATTATTATTTTATAACAAAGCAGTTTTTGCCGCTAATGGCGTTGAAGTTCCTGAAACATATGAAGATTTAGTAAATGCTATTGAAGTATTCAATGCAAACGATATTGTGCCACTATCAATATTTGCAAAAGAAGGTTGGATTACGACAGCCCTTTATGATGTATTTGCTACACGAATGGCACCAGAAGGAATTGTAGCATTAGACAATGGTACAGCATTAGCATCTGATGGGGCTTATCTCGAAGCAGCTGAAAGATTAGAAGAATTAGTAGATCTAGGATTAGTAGCTGAAGGTGCTACTAATATGAATTATGATCAAGCAGCTTCATTATTCTATGAAGGTGGTGCGGCTATGTTCCTTAATGGACAATGGGAAATCCAAGGATCAACAGATGCTTTAGGTGATGATGTTGATTGGATGTGGTACCCAGTTTATAGTGAAAACTCAGAAGCTGCGCATGCATTATCAGGAGGCGGAGCACCAGGTGGCTATGCAGTATCTCCTTACTCTGAACATGTAGATTTAGCAGCAGAGGTAGCAGCTTTTATTTCACAAAAATATTGTGAGGCAAAATTCTTATATAGAGCTAATCCACTTCTTGCTTGTAAAGTAGCTGAAGGCTTAGAACCTGAAGTAGCATTTCCACCAATGATGGAAAAATTAGCTGCAGAGCTTAATAACATAACTAGCACAACTGTTTTTAGTTGGGGTCTTAATAACCCAATCTTTAAAGTAACCCTAGAAGAACAATCACAATTCTTATTGACAAGAGGGTATACTGCAGCGGAGTTTGTTGTTGAGATGGACAAGGCAATAGAAGCTGATCAGTAAAAGATAGAATAAACAAAGCAATGAGGATTATACAATCTCACATGATTCACTCATGTGAGATTGTTTTAAGAACTGATAACTAATATAAGATTGAGAAAGATGTGAAGCTATGAATAGATTTTTTGGTAATAAAAAAGCCATTGCCTTATTTATTTTACCAGCCATGGTTTTATTTACAGCTTTGGTATTTTACCCAGTATTACAGGTACTGTTTAGAAGTTTTTATGACTGGGATGGTTTGGGTAAAGGTATCTTTATAGGCGTTGATAACTATATTAAAATATTTGATGATACAATATTCAAAACAGCTGTAAAAAACGGCTTAATCTTTGCAGCAATTATTACAGTTTATCAGATTGGCATAGGTTCTATATTAGCATTTGCAGTATCTAATGTTAGAATTAAAGGAAGAAATTTCTTTAGAATAGTGTATTTTTTACCAGTGGTTTTATCAGTAACGGTAGTATGCCAACTTTGGTTAAATGTCTTTAACACAGAATTTGGTCTTTTGAATAAATTGATGGAAGTAGTGGGTATTGATTTTAGACAATCTTGGCTAGATGATCGATACAAAGCTATCTATGTACTGGCCTTTGTCAACGCTTGGCATTATGTAGGGTATCAATTTGCACTCCTTTTAGCGGGAATAAAATCGATTCCAAGTACTTATTATGAAGCAGCAAAAATTGACGGCGCTTCAAGTTTCTTAGCACATATAAAGATAACCATTCCGATGTTATCAGAAACTTATAAGTTCTGCTTAGTAATGTCTATAACTGGAGGTTTGAACGCCTTTACACAGATGTACATTATGACAGGTGGAGGACCAGGCACATCAACCTATACATTGACTTTCTTAATGTATAGATCAGCCTTTCAAACCTATCAATATGGCTATGGAATGACGGCTGCAACAATCTTGGTGATTGAGTGTTTAGTTGCAACTATTCTAATTAATAAGTTAATAGCGCGCAAACATATCACATATTAGGGGGTGAGAAGATGAAGAAAAAATATAGTTTATCGAATATACTATATAAAGTGTTTTTATGGAGTTACGGATTGTTTTCTCTCTATCCACTCATATGGATGTTGTTCTATTCATTTAAGAACAATGATGAAATATTCATTTCCAATCCTTTTGGACCGCCCTTGATCTTTCACATAGAAAATTATGTGAATGCATGGACTGTTTACAATGTGCCAAGATACTTTTTTAACAGTTTGGTGGTTTCTGTTTTTACAGTTATAATGACTATTTCAGTAGCTTTGATATTTTCTTATGCCACTGCTAGAATGCGTTGGAAATTCTCAGGTGTTGCTAGGATATATGTTTCAATTGGTATGTTTATACCAGTTCAAGCTATTTTAATCCCATTGGCGATAATTGTTAGAGATTTGAATCTGAACAATGAGTATTTATCACTTATTTTACCTTATACAGCTTTTAACTTAGCATTTTCTTCTATGGTATTCTATGGATTTTTGAGAAGTTTACCGGTAGAATTAGAAGAAGCTGCTTGTATTGATGGTGCTAGTATTTACAGGACATTTTTCTCCATTATTATTCCAACTGTAAAACCAGCCATTGCAACGATGATTATATTTACATTTTTGCAAGCGTGGAATGAATTTCCAATTGCACTTGTATTGATGACAAAAGAAAACATGAAAACATTACCGCTAGGTCTGCTATTCTTTCAAGGAAGATTTACAACCGATTGGGGAGCTATGGGTGCAACTATGGTTATGGCCAGTTTACCTACGGTTTTGCTGTATACCATTTTCTCTAATCAAGTGGAGAAGGCTATGACCATCAGTGGTGCAGTTAAAGGTTAATAGGAGATCCTATGGGCATTATAATTAATGATAAACAAAATAGAATACATCTTTTCACTGAAAATACCAGTTATGTTTTAGAAGTTTTTGAGGGAGAACTATTACACGCCTATTGGGGTAGTAGATTAGAGTTACCTGAAGCTTTTATGGTACCTATTGAGAATATGAGTAGTTTCTATCCGAATCCCAATGGAGATAATAAGACATATTCTCTGGATATTTTACCAAGAGAATTTCCTGATTTTGGACGAAGTGACTATAGAAATCCAGCCATTAGATTGAGATTAGAAGATGGTAGCAGTATTACAAAATTCCATGTTTCTTCGTTTGAATTGAGTAAAGGTAAGCCAGTAGTGCCTGGGCTTCCCGCCACCTACGCAGAAGATGGCGATCTAGTAGAAACATTAATAGTTGAATTAATTGATGATAAGAGTTCTATTCATGCCTATCTATACTATAGTATATTCGAAACATATGATGTGATAACCAGGCATGTCCAGATAGTTAATAAAAGTCAGACTAATGTTCTTGTGGACCTTGCTATGAGCGCCAGCGTGGACTTTTATGGTGATCATGATTTTGAAATGATTCATTTTAATGGTTCGTGGGCTAGAGAACGAGAATTATCAAGGGTATCAGTATCGAAAAGCACGCATATTATCGAATCTAGAAGAGGTGCTTCAAGTCATATGCAAAATCCATTGGTTTTGTTAGCTAGACCGAGTACCACTGATTTAACGGGTGATGTCTATGGTATGAATCTCGTCTACAGTGGTAATTATAAAGCGGTTGTTGAAGTGAATTCTTACGATAGCACACGTTATCAAATGGGCCTTAACGATTTTGATTTTGAGTGGCAGATAGAGCCTGGCAAGTCCTTTTTTACACCAGAAGTAGTGATGACTTTTTCAAATGAAGGATTTAATGGCATGAGTTACAATTATCATAGACTTTATCAGAATAGACTTTGCAGAGGCATGTATAGAGACAAAGAACGACCAATTCTCATTAATAACTGGGAGGCGACATATTTTGATTTTGATGCGCAAAAGATAAAAGATATAGTAGATGTGGCTAGTGATTTAGAGATGGAAGTATTTGTTTTAGATGATGGTTGGTTTGGTAAAAGGAATTCTGATACAACTAGTCTTGGAGATTGGTATGTCAATAAGGATAAATTACCTGATGGACTGACTGGAATTAGTCGTTATACAGAAAGCAAAGAACTCTCTTTTGGACTTTGGTTTGAACCTGAGATGGTATCACTAGAATCTGAACTGTATAAAAAACATCCTGATTGGTGTCTTCATACAGAGGGTCATAGTAGAAGCGAAGGGCGAAATCAATTGGTACTGGATTTATCAAGAGAGGATGTCCAGAATTATATAATAGAAAGTCTTGACCTAATATTAAAAAGTCATCCTATAAAATATGTTAAGTGGGATATGAATAGGAATATGACAGAGGTAGGTTCTAAGTTGCTTTTAGCATCTAACCAAAGAGAAGTCTCACATAGATATATATTAGGATTGTACCGTATCCTTGAAACTATAACACAAAAGTATAGTCACATACTTTTTGAAAGCTGTTCTGGTGGTGGTGGCAGATTCGATCCAGGGATGCTTTACTATATGCCCCAAACCTGGACTTCGGACAACACCGATGCCCATGATAGAATATCTATACAATATGGTACTAGCTATGCATATCCTCAGATTACAATGGGAGCTCATGTGAGTATGTCGCCTAACCATCAAGTGGGTAGAGAGATTGATTTAGAGAGAAGAACACTTACTGCTATGATGGCTAATATGGGATATGAGTTGGATCTGACAGTTTTGACATCTCACGAATGTGAGCAGCTTAAAAATCATATAAGATATTATAAGCGTATCAGAAGAGATATTCAGTTTGGCCGGCTATATAGAATACACCATGACGAAAAACGTACAGCTTTTATGATTGAATCCGAAGATCAAAAGAGATATTATGTATTTTATTATAGAGGTCTTAATAGACCCAATATAACTAAGATGACTTTGCCGCTTTACTATTTATCAGAAGGTGGTTATCAGATTAGAAAAATAGATATAGATACAGTAATAGAAGATTCTATACCACATGAAGACGAGACTGTATATCCAGCCAGCTATTTAAATAAAAAAGGTTATACTTTCGACTATCAAAAACATGATTTTGATGGACAATTGTTGGTATTTACCAAATTATAGAGGCGTTTAATGTGAACTGGGTTTACCTTGTCAATTCATATTGGCTAGGAGAGATCCCATGGAATTTTTTGAAGCACTTACTAAAATAACTGGAGTCATTGTAGCCTACCATCTCAGCGATATCTGCTAATCGGTAGGTTTTTCCTTGTACTAATGTGGCAGCGGCATCCATTCTCGCTTTCAGGATATAGTCACAGATAGTCATACCAAATTCTTTCTTAAACATACTTCTGAGATAGGTCTGATTAATATATTGATTAGCTGCGATATCCTGTACATTTAACATGGAATCAGAATAGTTTTCATGTATAAAGTCCCTTGCTTTTTGAGCAATCTGTTTTGATCTACTTGTGATGTTATTCATATTATATGTTACAGTTGTTTGGTAAAGAGAAAGTATAAAATCCTGCTGCAAATCTAATGTATCACAAGATTCAAAAGTATTAAGTTGTAAATTATCATTACCTAGTATAAGTTCAGGTTGTTTTCCTGATTGAGTAATATAGCTTAGTAGGAGAGATAAGAGACCCATTTGAATGATTCTTGAGAAGTCTCGTGAAATACGTTCATTATTCATTGTTGAGTAGAGTTCCCCTAATAGATCTTTAATGGCTTCTATATTGTCTAATCTTAAATATTTTAAAAGGCTTTCATTAAATGATGCATTATAGAAGCTGAAATTTTTGCTTTCAAGGGAGGTATCACTATAGAATATCATTTGACTAGTATTTTCAAGATACTTATTATGTAATGCAATTAGAGCTTCATTGTAAGAAGTTGAAATACCATTAATACCCTTTTGGATGGTACCTATTCCGATAGTAATGGTAAAATCTAAGTATGTATTGATTGCTTTAGTAAGACATTGCAAAACATCAAGAAGAGGTGTCTCAGATAGGCTGATAATGTTTTGATCAGGATTATCATTATTTTGAAGTTCATAGATACAGGTGATATTGCCTTCGTAATCATAAAAAGCATGGCAATCAGAGGTTTCTAGGCTTTCATGGTCATCAATGAGCTCTTTCAAGATGTTCATCACAGAGAAACGCCATAGTATTTTTTCTTCTTGATTTGAGTATGTATAGTCTAGATGATCAATATCTAAGCAGACTACAACATAATTAGATTGTTCATAATTAAAACCGAGTTCTTTAAGACTTTTATGTAAATCCATACTGTTTAGCGGTATTTTACCAGTCAAGAAAGACATAATAAAACTATTATCAAAACCTTTAATGGTAGTATTAATCTCATTGGCCTTGTGGATATTATCTTTTAATTTTAGGAGAGTAAGTATTAGTTCTTCTTTTTCAAAAGGTTTAAGGATATAATCACTGGCGCCAATACGAATAGCTTTTTTGGCGTACTCGAATTCATTGTGACCTGTAATGAATATTATACCGGTGTTAGGAGCGATGTCTATCAGTTTTTGAGCGAAAGTGAGACCATCCATTTTAGGCATGTTAATATCAGTTAGTACTATATCTGGCTGAAGACTGTCCGCCATTTCAAGAGCTTCCTCGCCATTTTTTGCTTCACCAATAACCTTGAACCCATAGTCATTCCAAGGTATAAA
>JAQICP010000451.1 GCA_027858555.1 Vallitaleaceae bacterium | reverse complement strand
TAGATGACTATAAATAGTAATTTTGAAGCTTTGGAGGAAATATATGGCTAACATGAGTTTGAAAAAAGTAATTATGCCAGAACAATTGGCAGATGTAAGAAATGGTAATTTTGAAGAAGTAGCCCTAGGGTATACGTATGAGCAAGCTATTGAAGAAGCTGGCAGATGCCTTAATTGTAAACATAGACCTTGCGTGAACGGCTGTCCTGTTAATGTGCCAATTCCAGAGTTTATAGAGGCATTAGCGAAGGAAGACATTGAAGAAGCCTATAAGATATTAACCAGCGAAAATCGTTTGCCAGCCATCTGTGGACGGGTATGCCCCCAAGAAAAACAATGTGAGGCATTATGTGTCAGAGGTATTAAAGGCGAACCGGTTGGCGTTGGTAGATTAGAACGATTTGTAGCAGATTATTATATGGCACATTTTAAAGATGAAGAAAGTGAAATTGTAAAAAATAATGTGCCGGTTGCCGTGGTAGGTAGTGGACCCGCGGGTTTAACATGTTCTGCAGAACTGGCTACCATGGGTTATGATGTGACGCTTTTTGAAGCGTTGCATGAACTTGGCGGCGTGCTTGTTTATGGTATTCCAGAATTTAGATTACCTAAAAAACTTGTGAAGGCTGAGATAGACAAAGTACTTGAACTTGGTGTTCATGTAGAAAAGAATGTGATTGTAGGCAAGTCCATTACAATTGATGAGTTGTTAGAAGACGGGTACAAAGCCATATTTATCGGCAGTGGTGCAGGTCTGCCAAGATTCATGAATGTACCAGGTGAGAACCTGAATGGTGTGTATTCTTCCAATGAATTCTTAACAAGGGTCAATCTTATGAAGGCTTATAAGTATCCAGAATATCCAACACCAGTAATTATTGGTGATCGGGTTGCTGTTGTTGGTGCAGGTAATGTGGCAATGGACTCAGCAAGAACAGCTAAAAGATTAGGTGCCAAAGAAGTCTATATTATATATAGAAGATCAGATAATGAGATTCCGGCAAGGGCAGAGGAAGTCCATCATGCCAAAGAAGAAGGTATTATCTTTAATCTACTGACTAATCCTGTAGCGGTACATGGAGAAGATGCTAAAGTAAAATCTATAGAATGTGTAAAAATGGAACTTGGTGAACCGGATGCTTCAGGTAGACGTAGACCGGTAACGATTCCTGAAAGTAAGTTCATTATGGAAATGGACACGGTAATCGTGGCTATTGGACAGACACCTAATCCGCTGATCAAGAATACAACTGCTGATCTTGAAGTGACTAAGTGGGGAGGTATCCTTGTTAACGAAGATACCCTAGAGACGTCCCTAGCAGGCGTTTATGCAGGCGGAGACGCTGTTACAGGTGCGGCAACTGTTATACTGGCCATGGGCGCTGGGAAAACGGCTGCAAAGGCTATTGATCAAAAACTAAAAGCTACAGTGAAATAGTGCGATATTGTCAGCATATAATTGAATAATCTTAAAGATAAGGACTGAATCTAGGTAATAGATTCAGTCCCTTTGTTTACACATTGTTATTTGATTTTAGATATTTGAGCATATCGTAAAAAAGTTTGATTGAAGTATGTTTCTTGGGGTCAAAGGTTAACCGATATTTATTTTCGCCTATGAAACATTCAAATACATCTTGAAATGAAACACTAATACCTTTGACATCTTTTATTGGCACGATATTAGTATTATCTGAATGTTTAATGCTTAGGTAATCTTTGTTCAGGGTTACTGTATAGTGTTTTTTATCATGTTCATTTGTCTCTTTATGAATCACATCAACTAATAGATTTTGATTTTCGAATGAAAAATCCGAATTACTAAGAGACGCAATATAAGTAGATTGCCATTTATACCAATCCACTAGATTATCAAACTGTACGCACCCTTCAATAAAACCATATTTATTAAAGGAATAAGTGGTTTTACACGAGCTACATGAAAATTCATTACCAACAGATTCAAAAGAATCATAAGCATTACAATGTGGGCATTTGTATACCAGTCGTTCTACGTGCTCAGCAAGTTTTTTGCCTTTAAAAGGTATCATATGCTCACGTTGACATTCATATTCATTATATATAAGACCATCTATCATAGCAGCTTCTAAGGCTTCAACTGGCATGGATTTAATTTGTTCGTTGCTTAAGAATAATTTGATCTGTATAAGCATTTGTCCTTTTCTAAAATATTGACCCCATCTTGGTTTTGACAGATAACCACCTTCATAGAAAATGGTGTAAACAGGTATTTTTAATAATCGGATTAACTTAGCGGTTGAGCGTATGATTTCATCAGTTGAACCATCCCAATTACGACCACCCTCAGGAAAAAGATTGACAGGATAGCCTTCTTTAACCGTTTTTCTAAGTTGCATAACAGATTTAATATCAGATGTATTTTTTGAAAAGGGTATGA
>JAQICP010000440.1 GCA_027858555.1 Vallitaleaceae bacterium | reverse complement strand
ATATTGCATCTGATTAATTTGAATTCTAAATGCAATAATTTTCTCTAATATGTCATCCACACTTTCTTTAACAATGAGTTTTTTCCCAGTCGTTAAAGTAATAACTGTATCTGGGGTCTCTTCAATTGTCTCAATTAAATCATTATTTAAAAGTATTGGTTGATTGTTCATCTTTGTTATATTAATCATTATATCACCACTTCCATAAAACATATCAGGATATTATATTGAAGTTTTCCTGTAGTTAGTTTAAAAATGATAAAATTATAACTTTATTATTGTATCATTATCTCTTAAGGTTTACAAGCTCTTGAAGCATTTCATCTGATGATGTAATAATCCTTGAGTTAGCTTGGAATCCACGCTGAGTTGTAATCATCTCAGTAAACTCACGAGACAAATCTACGTTAGACATTTCAAGAACGCCTGCATTAAATGCCCCACCTGAGGATGTGATATCTTCACCGATACCATCAAAATCACCAGAGTTATTAGTAACTTCAAATAGGTTCGCACCTATTTTTTGTAAACCTGCAGGGTTTTGGAATGTTGCTACTACTATCTGAGCTAATAACTTGGTTTCACCATTCGTATATCTACCGAGTATCCTACCGTCACCACCAATTTCAAAACCTGAGATTGAACCAGCTTCATTGCCTGCTCCGAGTCCATTTACATCACCAGACACGCCTTCAACTGTGGTATTACCGTTAAACAACGTCAAGCCCGATACATCAACTTCAATCGGATCGGAAAATTCTGAAAACGTCAACGCTGGCGTAGCTGAGTTGGCAAGACCAGTTAATTCAAATACTGGTGGTACTGTCACTTTACCTGAGGCAGTATCAAAAGGCACTGTCACATTTTGAGCATCATTTATAATGGTATTACCATCTTGGTCGGTTATAGAATTAGCCGGTAATGTGAATTGAAACTCATAAGCAGTTGCTGTCTCTTGAATGTAAAACTGGGCTGTATATTTATAACCTAAACTATCAAAAAAGCTGACTGAGAATGGACTGCCTGGTAGAACCGCCAATTGCGGATCATTTTTATTGATATTACCTTGAATTACCATTTTTTCAGTCTGGCTTGGTTCTACATATGCATTACTTGCATTAAGTACTTGTAGGGCTTTAACTTTGGTTTTTTCAATTTCACCGGAAACTTCATTTGGTGTCCATCCCATCAGGTTTTTACCATCAGGTGTTACCAAGTTACCTGCTTCATCGATTCTAAAAGCTCCAGCTCTAGTAAATTTATTCCCTGTAACGTCACTTACAACAAAGAATCCATCGCCTTCAATTTTTAAGTCTAATGGATTATCCGTTCTTTGTGCCGCACCTTCAGTCATATCCACATCAATAGATGAAATAGATGCTCCAAGGCCTATTTGCATTGGGTTAGTTCCACCTGAATTTTCATTAGCTCCTGATGAGCCTTGAATTGTTTGGCTAAAAACTTCACTAAAGACAGTACGACTTGATTTAAAACCAACTGTGTTAACGTTGGCTATATTATTACCAATAACGTCCATCTTGGTTTGATGTATACGTAAACCTGATACACCAGAGTACATAGAACGCATCATAGTAATGACCTCCTTTTGCTCTATCGCAATTATTTTCGTAGTTGTTGTTAAACTACTGTTGAAGCGATTATTCAAAGCACATGATGTGCTTTAAATAATGCTTTGCCGGGTTGATTTTATCTATCAGTCAAAAATCATTAGCTTCCGTAAGGTCCAGCTATATAACCACAGCGCCGTCGATGTTAGTAAATACATGCTCTTTGCTTTCTTGTCTTGAAAGGGCTGTTACCACTGTTTTGTTTTCAATATTAATAACTAATGCAATATCATCCATCAATACAAGTGATTCTTTAATACCTTTCGCACTAGCACTTTTTACACCATCTTGTAACTTGAGCATTTGCTCATCTGTCAACTTGATCTGTCTTGATTCCAGTCTTTCTGTTGCATGTTTTGAAAACTTTAACTGGTCTTTCTGATCAAGGTGTTGTCGGAGTATACTATCAAAACTCGTGGTACCAATATTCTGTTTTGGTTGTATTTTCTTTCCGTTCAACTGCTCGTTTTGAACTTGCTGAATGGAAGTGATCGGTCTATTAGAAATATCCATCTTAGACACTCCATTCTATCTGACTACCACAATAATATAACATTAAGCAGTCGCTTCTGTTGTTGTATCTGTTGTTTCAGTATCATCGTCAGTTAATAGCGCTTCTTCTGCGATGGCATCAAGATCAATACCAGCCGCTATGGCCATTTGATCTAACCTATCTTGGAGTTTAGCAATTAATGTACTTAATTTATCAAGAGCCATTAAATTCTGTGTGTCATAATCAATGTAACTGACTGAATTAACTTGCTCTAATGATATATCTGTATCGTTAACTTTAAGATATGTAACGCCATCTTTGTAACTTACTGCATCCACAAAACCTTCTACAGAAGTTGTCTCCATGGTTAGCGGAATTTGAACATCGGCTTGTACTACTTTGCCAATTAGAGCATATGCTTGTGATAACTCTTGACTTTTGTTCATGTTCTGCATTTGTTCCAAGGATGAAAATTGTGCCATCTGTGCAATGAATTCAGTATCACTTGATGGATTTAATGGATCTTGATATTGTAACTGTGTTACTAATAAATTCAAGAATGCATTTTTATCCATATCACTTGTTCCTGTTGTAGCTTTAGCTTCATTGCCGTACAGGCTCATAATGCCTTGTTGGACAGAACTAATATCATTCATAATTTCACCTTCCTATAAAATCTTAGGCACTGTATTCTACTGAATGTTCCATCATACTCAATCCAGTTTGCGCATCATTTACTTCTAGATTTTCTGGTGTTTGAGTTGAGTTCGCTTCTTCTAGTCTCATTAAACGTTTGTTTTTCCTGTTTTGTCTGTTTTGATCAAAATGTTGTCTTTCTTGTTGGTCAAAAAATTGTTTTGTATCGCCAACAACTATCTTGATCTCATCCAATTTAATACCCTGTTCAATTAAACTAGCCTTCAAATTAATCATATTCATTTCAATAGCTTCTTTAACGCTAGTACTCTCAGCCATAAAACTTCCAGTGATTATACCATTGTCGTTGGTTAACGAGAATGCTATTTTACCTAAGTTTTCAGGTTGAAGTTGAAACGATAATGTGTTTGAATCACCAACGGATATTACTTTCATCTGTGTTACAATCTGATCAAAAATATTCTTTGCACTAACTTGTGTTGTGATTGTCTCTTCAAAGCCTGCCATGTTAATCTGCACTACTTTTTCTGTTACTACTTGAGTTAATGCTTGATTGAATTGATTAGTAAATTCAGATGATTGTTCGCCTGAGCCTTTTTGTGAATCGGTAGATGCTTCAACTACCTTACCATCTACAGATTGTCCTGCCTGTTCCAAATTGCTATTTTGATTATCAGTATTAGCAGCTTGAGTGACAGGTATGCCAGACTCTTTGTTGGTTACTAATTCAGGCACTGTTTCTTTTATTACTGATTCAGTTTTCATGTTATCAAGTAATTGATTATAATGCTTGATATCTTCTACTGTTAATTGATTCGCATCAAGGGTTTCTTCCAGTGTTTGTGTGATTTCTTTGAATAAATCACTGAAGGTATCATTTGTCAATAAATCAGCCATATCTGTAATACCCCGAACTGTCACTAAAATCGTCTGTAAACCTGATGTATCTAGCAAATCTACAACCGTCATATCAAGACTGTCCATGATATTTTGTAGCTCTTCTTCTGTGATGTTTAAAGCCCCAGCAACTTCTTGCATAATTTGATCTTCTGTCGCTTCAACTTTCTTGTAGAGCTTAGCGCTATCATGATTCTTATCATTATGTAACGCCATCCGCTTTCGCTTTACTTCATCACTATTTCTGTACGGCTCTTTGACTTCATTATTCTCTCTTCTTGTTGCTACTGCCTCAGTATTTCTAGATGCCGATTTTTTACTTTGCGCGTTTTGTACCACTTCTGCTGCATGGTTTGGTCGCATAGTATGAGCGGCTTGTCTTGTATCCAAAAAAGATTTAAAATCGGACTGGTTAGCTCCACTTTCATTGGATGTGGCAGTGCTGAATTTCGTACTCACCATCGTTGCAACTATATTCATTGCAACTGCGTTCATCTTGTGTCCTCCTCTCTTAATTATTCGTGGGATACATATATCTTGAAATTCTATCGGCTGTTGTTGGATCCATTTCCGCTAGAATTGCCCCAGCTTTTGTTGCTTCTAGACTAAATAATATCTGCGCTACCATTTCCATGTCGGTTAATTGTGTGATTTCAAAGATTGCTGCCGCATCTGCAGGATTCATGCTTGAAAACATTGCAGCATTCACAGCAATTGAATCATTCATCACTTGTACCTGTACTAGTTCTGAATAAATGGTCAAGGCATTTTCTGGATAGGCATCTTCCACGAAATCCATATATTCTTTCGGGTCTGCCTGCTCAGCTATCAAAATGTCAAAAGCTGCCTTGTCTTCTTGGTACTTTACTTGATTATCTTCAAAAACTTTTAACCTGGTATTTTCTTCAGTAAGCGCTAGAATAGTCACACTATTATTTTCGGCTTCTTTTGCCATTTCCTTTAGCAAATCATCTTTTTCTTTTATAACAATTATTGCCTCTTCAACTGTTTCAAAAGCATAGTTGATGCTTGGTTCTTCTACAACGATCTCTGGCATAGCCGGTAATATTAGATTGAGTACTGGAACGTTCTGTAAAGAAGGACCAAGAACATTGGTCCCAAGACCAAATACATCCATTTTAACTAAGGCAATAAATCCGACTAATACGATAATAACTACGATTACTACGAGACCGCCTTTACCTTTTGATTTCATTTGTTCATCCATATTGTTCACAGCGTGGCTTGCACCGTTGTTCGTACCAGTGTTTGCATCGCTATTTGACCTGTTATCTGCCATAGTATCCTCCAAAACTTCCCAACATTCTACCTTTGCTCAATTAATGTCCGTATTTGTAACTGACTACTTCATCCACAACTCTATTTTCGATTTTGAGTTCCTCCAAGTTATAACGCTCAACC
>JAQICP010000392.1 GCA_027858555.1 Vallitaleaceae bacterium | reverse complement strand
ATCTACGACAGATACTGAAGCGACCATGCATTTTATCAAACTGATAGAATCAGGACTCATGAAACCTTTTTTGACATCAAAAGAACCGTTTATTGATGCTGATGTAACAGAAGATGAATACGTATTTTCGGGCAGCCAAATGGTTGGTTCCTTAATATTCGTACCATTAGTAAGAAATGGCAATGTATATGGTTTGTTGTTTGCTGAACATCATCAAAAGGATTATTTTGGCGAAAGTTCCCTTGAGTTCTTTCATGCAATTGCAACTCAGATCAATATCGCAGTTAATAATGCAAGCCTATATTCAAAAATGGAAGAAATGGCTAGAATAGATTCACTAACTAATCTATATAACAGACGCGCATTCCAAGATCTTTTAGAAGCACTTTATGAACGATATAGACTTGAAAATAAATCGTTTTCTGTTATACTATTCGATATTGATTATTTTAAAAAAGTGAATGATACCCATGGTCATCTATTTGGCGATCAGGCCATCAAGATGGTTTCTAGTATCGCTCAGATATATGCAGACAAAGCGGATGGTTTTGCCGGCAGATATGGTGGTGAGGAATTTGTACTAGTGATACCAGATAAAACCATAGAACAAACTTACGGCGTTATGGCTCTAATGCATGAAGAAATTAAAGCGCAGGTACTTTCACATGAAAAAGGTGATGTCTCTATAGATATAAGCATTGGCATCACATCATTTCCAACCTTTGGAATGAATGCAGAAGATCTCCTTAACCGAGCCGATAATGCCATGTATTATGCAAAATCTCACGGACGAGGAAGAATACAAATAGATGAGGTCGGTTTAGATCCTCAAAAATAAAGGCGGAATAACATGAAATTATGTAGCATATCAAGTGGTAGTAGTGGTAATTGTATCTATGTAGGTACGGATAATACCCACTTACTCATAGATGTTGGCATTAGTGGTAAGCGTATAGAAATGGGACTCAATTCAATCGGGCAAACGGCTAAAAAAATTGACGGTATATTAATAACCCATGAGCATTCAGATCATATTAAAGGGTTAGGTGTTATGGCTAGAAGATACCATATTCCAATATACTCAACAAGTGATACGATACATGCGCTGAAAAAAAGTTCTAGTTTGGGGGAGATTGATTCGACACTTTATCGAGTTATTGAACCAAATCAGGACTTTTTGATTGGCGATATCGTCATCCATCCTTTTGAAACCAGTCACGATGCCATTCATCCAGTGTGCTATACTTTTGCTTTTGAAGGCAAGAAGATAAGTATCGCGACAGATCTTGGAAATTATGATGATTATATTAAAGAGAAACTGTCGGACTCAAATATACTGTTTATTGAAGCGAATCATGATGTTAAGATGTTAGATGTAGGCGCGTATCCTTATTATCTAAAACGTAGGATTAAAAGCGATTTAGGCCATTTATCCAACGATTCTACTTCAAAATTAATATGCGAGTTATATCATGAAGCCCTCACCCATATCATATTAGGGCATTTATCTACCGAGAACAACATGCCTGATGTGGCATATGAAACCATAAAGTGTGAAATAGGCATACAGTTAAAAGAAGTAGCAAAAAACGTTAATATAACAGTTGCGCTTAGAGATCAAGTATCAGCTGTATATCATATATAGGAGGTAATTATGAAAAAAGGTATTATAACAGTGCTCGGAAAAGATAGAGTAGGCATTATGGCAAAGGTATGTACGTATTTAGCGGAAAAAGAGATTAATATACTTGAGATCAATCAAACAATAGTAAGTGATTATTTTAATATGATGATGGTAGTGGATTTATCAAATTCAAAATCTGATTTTGCTACCAGTGTGGATGATCTAGATGCAATCGGTCAAGAAATCGGTGTTGTAATAAAGTTGCAATTGGAAGATATTTTCAATAAAATGCATAGAATATAGGTGATAGAATGATTAATATTTATGAAGTAAATGAAACAAATAATATGATTCAAAATGCGAATTTAGACGTTCGAACCATAACCATGGGGATTAACTTATTAGATTGTGCATCTAGCGATATCAAAAAATTCAACCAAAAAGTCTATGATAAAATCACAAAGAAGGCAGAACATCTCGTAAAAACAGGTGATGACATATCAAAAGAGTATGGTGTGCCGGTTGTAAATAAAAGAATATCAGTAACACCAATTGCCCTTGCAGCGTCTGCTATAACTAATGGCAGTTACGTTGAGATTGCAAAAACCCTTGATAGGGCGGCCGAAGCTGTTGGGGTCAACTTTATAGGTGGTTACTCAGCACTGGTGCATAAAGGTATGACACCAAGTGATGAAAAATTAATCAGGTCCATACCTGAAGCGTTAGCTTCAACTAATCGCGTGTGCAGTTCAGTTAATGTTGGTTCTACAAGAACCGGTATCAATATGGACGCGGTAAAACTGATTGGTGAAATGATTCTTGAGACAGCAGAACTTACAAAACATGCTGATTCCATTGGTTGTGCCAAGTTTGTTGTGTTTACCAATGCACCTGATGACAACCCCTTCATGGCTGGCGCATTTCATGGCGTCAGTGAATACGATACCGTTATTAATGTAGGGGTATCAGGACCAGGTGTTATATTGAAAGCAATTGAAGGTTGTAGAGGTGCAGACTTTGATACCCTTTGTGAGATGATAAAAAAGACAGCATTTAAGATTACAAGAATTGGACAATTAGTTGCCCAAGAAGCTTCAAAACGACTGGGTGTGCCTTATGGCATTATAGATCTATCATTAGCGCCAACACCGGCTATCGGCGATTCTATTGCTGATATCTTAGTTGAAATCGGTGTTGAATATGCAGGAGCTCCAGGTACGACAGCAGCGCTTGCATTACTTAATGACCAGGTCAAAAAAGGTGGGGTAATGGCATCTTCACACGTTGGTGGGCTATCAGGTGCATTTATTCCTGTAAGCGAAGATCAAGGTATGATTAAAGCGGTTCAAATGGGCGCATTAACCATTGAGAAGTTGGAAGCAATGTCTTGCGTGTGTTCTGTGGGACTTGATATGGTAGCAATACCTGGCAGTACCAAGGCAACCACCATATCAGGCATCATAGCTGATGAGATGGCAATAGGCATGATTAATAATAAAACAACAGCCGTTAGACTTATACCGGTGATAGGTAAAGAAGTCGGAGAAATGGTCGAATTTGGCGGATTGCTTGGCTACGCGCCAATCATGCCGGTTAATCAATTTGGCTGTGAACGATTTATCAATAGGGGTGGTAGAATACCGGCACCAATACATAGCTTTAAAAATTAGGAGGTATATTATGGGACACATATTTACAGATTATAGACCTGAAAAGGTATGGCAATATTTTGAAGCAATAACCAAAATTCCAAGACGTTCAGGCAATGAAGCAGGTATGAGTGATTACCTTTTAGCGTTTGCTAAAGACAGAGGGTTAGTGGCTTATAGAGACGAGTATTTCAATACTGTTATTAAAAAACAAGCAACAAAAGGCTACGAGAAATCTAACACAGTTATTATTCAAGGACATCTTGATATGGTTTGTGAAAAAAATTCAGATATCATCTTTGATTTTGAAAAAGACGCATTGAATCTTAAGATAGTTGATGGCTGGTTAACTGCAGAAGGAACAACCCTAGGTGCTGATAATGGTATAGCTATCGCTTTCGCCTTAGCGCTCTTAGATTCTGATGATGTGGCACATCCAGCGCTTGAGATTGTCATGACCACAGATGAAGAAGTGGGTATGACGGGTGCGCTTAATATGGACACATCTTCGTTAAAGGGCAAGACATTTCTTAATATTGACTCTGAAGAAGAGGGTGAATTGGTTGTTAGTTGCGCTGGTGGGTTAAAGGCTTATATTGAATATCCAGTTGAGTCAGATGACCTGTTGACTGAAGGACGCATACTGATGGAAGTGGTTGTTAAAGGGCTTCTAGGTGGTCATTCAGGTGTTGAAATAGATCAAAACCGCGGTAATGCCATTAAGATTCTAGGTAGGGTTTTAAATGATATCAATAATGCGGTTGATATGAATATTGTAGATATCTACGGTGGTATGAAGGATAATGTCATACCTCGAGAAGCATCGGCTTTTGTACTTATACCGGCTTTTGATGAAGACTTATTTGCCGGTGTTATAGAAAAGACCAGGTTAGAAGTCAGCAATGAATACCTTCATACGGATCCTAATATAACGATTGTATATGAGGATATTGAATGTGAATCATCAATCAACGCAATACCCCGTGATCAAACAGACACAGCCATATTCTTACTTAATGCACTACCTAATGGCATCCTGGCAATGAGCCAAAACATACCGGATCTTGTTGAGACATCTTTAAACCTAGGTGTTGTGAAATTGAAAGATGGTTTTATAAAATATGTATTCGCGACAAGAAGTTCAATAGATAGTAAAAAAGCTCAAATGACAAAAATGCTTGAATTAATTGCTAAACAAACAGGATCGGATTTTGAGGTTACATCTGAATATCCAGGTTGGGATGTAAGGACTGAGTCACCATTATTAGAGAAATCCATTGCTGTGTATAAGACGTTATATGGTAAAGAACCTTTGGTTAAAGGTATACATGCAGGTTTGGAATCTGGCGTCTTCTTGAAAAAATTGAAAGATGCTGATGCTATATCCTTTGGACCTGATATGGAATCCGTACATTCACCAGATGAAAGGCTGAGTATGGCATCGACGGAGCGTGTGTGGGATTACTTGGTAGCGCTACTTAAGTCGTTATAAGCTGTATAGAGCATGAATATACGATGTTTCTTATTTTAGATAATAGGGGCATCGTTTTTTTTATTCAGTAGGAAAGTTTTCCATAGAAACTTTCCGTGAGAACAATTTATCCTGTATAGAAAGAGACACGGTGGGATAAAACGTGTACTGGAGGTACACTTTGTTCTTCAATAGGAAAGTTCTCTATAGAAACTTTCCATGAGAACAATTTATCCTGTATTATACATGCTACAAAATAACATTCTGCTCAAATAAGATATATAAATTATGATTTATAGAATTTGACAGTGATTATCAGTGGGGTTATAATTGGTTAGAATGAAATTAAAATTTTAATTATGTGAATATTGTTAAATTCATTTTAGAAGTCTGAGGTAAAGTATATGAGGTATAATAAAAAACTATTTCGATTTTACGGAATTGGATTTTTATCAATTATATTAGCTGTGGTTATTTATTTTTTAACAACACTTAATTTATTTGAGCATCCTTTTTTATATGTGGTTATTACTATTTAGGGGATGAGTTTTATAACATCCATCATTAATTACCTTTTTTATGATAAAAATCTAGATCAGGTTTTGAGTGAAACTGTCATACTTAGGTTTAAAAATATTATATACAGTTTATTGGTTGAATCTGCCAGTGTTGAAAATAGAGATGAGTTCTATAATCTAATACTTGCCAAAGCTATAGAAGCTATACCAAATGCACACAAGGGTTCAATACTACATAAAGAAAAGAGTTCTTTAATGGTGTTTAAAGCAGCATACGAACATGATATAAACGTATTAAAATCTGTCGAGATATACATAGAAGATACTTTTTTATATATAAGAACAGATGGCAAGTTAGATAAAACAACAATTATAGATAATTTTAAAACTGTTAATGAGCGTAATTTAGAAAAAAGCAAACAGGAAACATTAGATAATATGATTATAGAAATGAATACTATTATCAGTACACCCATATGGGTAGATGGTAATTTATGGGGCATGATTAATATAGATAGTTATAACAAGAATGCCTTTGATCAAGATGCTATAGATAGTTTAGAGATTTTTGCAATTGAGGCAGCAAAAGCCATAAAACTTTATGATGCTTTAGAAAAAAACAACTATCTTTTACGCTATGATGTACTAACAGGCATACATAACAGGGCCTACTTCAATGAGATACTCGAGGATTTATTTCACGATACACAGAACAAGAATTCTGGTGTTTTAGTAAGTATTGATCTGGATAAATTCAAACGTATCAACGATCTATATGGACATCTTGAAGGTGACAAATATTTAGTTTATTTTTCTAAGGTCATAAAAGAGCATTTGAAAGACACGGATGTATTCTCTAGGTATGGTGGTGATGAATTCATTATACTTTCAGCTAAAAGCAACTTAAATGAAATGGCAATATTGTTGGAAGACATTGTACAATATTTTCATGAGACGCCCTATATAATTAATGGGTCTGAAGAAATCATAGAATTCAGTTATGGCATAGCAGTATATATGAAAGAAGGCATGACAAGTAAAAGTTTGTTGAAATTAGCAGATCAACGCATGTATGCTCAGAAAAATAGAAAATCAAAATAACTACAAGGATGGAATGATTTATTA
>JAQICP010000386.1 GCA_027858555.1 Vallitaleaceae bacterium | reverse complement strand
AAAATCTGTTATACTACCCAAGGACATCATTTATTGTTTGTGAAGTATATGTGCGGAGTAAAGAGGTTGGCGAGTTCATTTATGTATGATATATACGAGAATGAAAAGTGGACATAGATTCTGAAATGCATGTAGAAAAACTTTATTATCGAGCTGGGGCTTGTGTAGGATCATATGGTCATGCACTATACTATTGTTAAAAATGGTATAAAGTAAGTTTATTTAACGAAACTTAGGCACTCTAACTCTGTAGAGTACAGAGGGAGGGTGTCTTTTTATTTTGCAGGAAGGTTCTCAATAGGAACTTTCCATGCTTAAACAACGATCCTACATTGAAAGAAATAATGAAGGATAAGACGTGTACTGGAAGTACACTTTGTTCTGCAATAGGAAAGTTCTTTATAGGAACTTTCCATGCCTGAACATCTGATCCTACATAAAAGGAAACAACGAGGGATAAGACGTGTACCTGAAGTACACTTTGTTCTGGGTATAAAGCTTTTTGGCTATAAATATGAAGATTTGAAAGGAGTTACAATGCAAGAAACAATGCGAGAAACAATACAAATGACACAGTTTAAAATCAATCAGGAATGGATAGAAGATGAATATTATAAAAAATGGACGAACTGGAAATGGCAGATAAAAAACACCATCAGAAAGCCAGAAACAGTGGAACGGATTTTAGGTATTACATTTAGCGATGAGAAGCGAAAAGAAATTATGAAGACCATCCAAAAGTTTCCTTTGGCTGTTACACCATATTACTTGTCATTGGTGAATAAAGATGATTATGAAAACGACGCAATTTTTAAACAATGTTTTCCGGATGTTCAGGAATTGATTGTGACTGATTGCGACATGGAAGACCCCCTACATGAAGACAAAGATAGCCCGGTACCTGGGCTCACCCATCGTTATCCAGACAGGGTGTTGTTGCATGTGAGTAATGTATGTGCTATGTACTGCAGGCATTGTACAAGAAAACGTAAAGTTGGCGATATTGATTCGATTCCATCAAAAGAACATATTATGAAAGGGATAGAATATATTAAAAATACACCAGCTATTAGAGACGTACTTATATCTGGTGGAGATCCTTTTTTGCTTTCCAATGAATACATTGACTGGATATTAAATGAAGTTTCAAAAATACCACATGTTGAGGTAATTCGAATTGGAACAAGGGCCCCTGTAGTGCTTCCTTATCGTATTAATGATGGATTGATTGAAGTATTAAAGAAGTATGACAACATATGGATTAATACCCATTTCAATCATCCCCGTGAGATTACTTCAGCGTCAAAACAAGCTCTGAAAAGATTGTCAATGGCTGGAATTCCACTTGGCAATCAATCGGTTCTTTTAAATGGTGTCAATGATTGTACAAGAATCATGAAAAGACTTGTGCATAAGTTAGTTGCAAACAGGGTCAGACCTTACTATCTCTATCAATGTGACTTATCTGAAGGACTTGAGCATTTTAGAACCAATATTGGAAAAGGCATAGAGATTATGGAAAGTCTTAGAGGTCATACCAGTGGATTTGCAGTTCCGACTTATGTGATTGATGCACCAGGTGGCGGTGGGAAAATCCCTATTATGCCAAACTATCTGATTTCATGGTCAACCAATAAGGTTATTCTAAGAAATTATGAAGGTGTTATTACGACCTACACCATGCCGAAAAAATACGAAGAACAATTCTGTAATCGGGAATGTGATAAATGTGATCTGCAATTGGTTTTGGAGAGTGACGAGACAGAAAGTGCTATGATTGGTATATCAAAATTGATATGTGATCATGAAAATGATATAACCATCACACCAAATAACTTAGATAGAGATTATAGGAACCAAGGAGAGTTGATAGATAATGAGTGATCAGTTAGAACATCTAGGTCAGTCCTTGCTACAGCACGGAAAAGAAAATGACCGAATCTATATCATGAAATATCATGAACAAGATGAAAAAGAGTTGTTTATAGAGGTTGATCGACTAATGGAAAAGGAGCAATATGGAAAAATAATTGCTAAGATACCAAAGGAAAGTCAACATGTTTTCATAAATGAAGGATTTTCGAGGGAAGCAATTATACCTGAATTTTTTGGGGCTACTAAAGACTGTGTGTTTATGTCAAAGTACAATGACCTAGGTCGAAAGAATCTAGAAAACATGTCTGAACTGAGTGACGTTATAAGTACTGCTTTGGAAAAGAAAAGGGAAGGGGAATTGACATTGGTTCCTCTACGTGGAGAAGTTATACAATTAAACAAAGAGGATACTGTTGAGATGGCTCGTGTTTATAAACAAGTTTTCGAGACATATCCATTTCCGATATTTGACCCAGAGTATCTGGCACAGACAATGGCAGAGAATATCATATATTTTGGCATCAGAGTGGATGGGGTACTAGTATCCATATCATCAGCAGAAACAGATCCAAGTAACAAGAACGCGGAGATGACGGATTGTGCTACCTTACCAAGATGTCGAGGGAATAAATATGCGCTTGTACTTCTGGATTACATGGAAAAAGAGTTGCGCAAAAAAGACTATCATGTGCTGTATACCATTGCACGAGCTGTGTCATTTGGTATGAACATTACTTTTTCGAAGGCTAATTATACATATAGTGGACGTTTAATCAACAATACCAATATATCTGGGAACATTGAATCCATGAATATCTGGTATAAACATATTAATTAAAAAGCAGTGTCACTTACTCAATTACTCAATCAGCATATAGGTTAGCCCATATGCTGATTTTTTCTTGCAATTTTATGCATTATCAATGATACTTAGTTAGTGAGATTAATAGCATAGTTAACATGAAGGGGAAAAACATGATTAATGATGAGAAAATACAAGAAATATTCAGAGAAATACATAGAGGGGTAACAAAGTAACTTATTACTTTTATGGTTTAACATCTGCAAAACTTAGTAAAACACTGATTATGGGATCATTCGCTGCTTTGCCAATAAGTATTATATTATTGGGGTAACAAGAGATGAGGTAGTTTTAATTAATCTGACAGGTACGGGAAAAGCGAGTGGGCATCAAATCATTCCCAGAGATATGATCGAATCCGTTAAAATCAGTAAGTGGAACTTAGGGTTAGGTGTCAAACTACAATATGATTTAAAAGACGGTTCTACATTTATTATTAAGGCGAGTAAAAAAGTAATTGGTCTCAAAGAACAGAAAAATCATTTGGAAGCTATAGCTAAATTAGAAACGAGTATGAAGCAGTAGTATGTAAGTCCTAAGCAAATCTAACTTAAAGGTTATATAAGTACTAGATAATATGATATAATGCTTTATATATTAATTGGGAGGTCATTATGGAAAACAAGTACAAATTGTCCAAAAAAGAAAAAAGTTGGATATTGTATGACTGTGGTAACTCAGCATATTCTATTGCAATAACAACAGCTTTATTTCCAGTTTATTTTGGTATGTTTAAGGGTGGCAGTGGCATGGATATTGGATATTTCAATTCTATTGCCAGTATCTTAGTAGCTTTAATTAGTCCTATACTAGGAACAATAGCAGATTACAAAGATTTCAAGAAACGATTTTTTATTTTCTTTGCATTATTAGGTATTATTTTTACGGGGGCATTAGCAGTAGTTCCTGATGGGCAATGGCTTATTCTAGTAATCTTCTATATTATCACAGCAGTTGGTTTTGCAGGATCTAATATCTTCTACGACTCGTTTTTGGTGGATACCACTGAAGATGACAATATGGATGTTGTTTCTACTAAAGGATTTGCATTTGGTTACATCGCAAGTGTTATTCCGTTTCTGATTTCGTTGATAATAGTATTCTTGATTGGAACTGATCAGATGCTTGGATATCAATTAGGATTTGTCATTACAGCGCTTTGGTGGGGCTTGTTCACAATTCCTATGATAAGACATGTTAAACAGATTCATTATGTAGAGAGAGAACCAAAACCAATCCGACAAAGTTTCTCTAGATTGTTTAGAACATTCAAATTGATTAAGAAGCAAAAAAACGTATGGGTATTCATTATTGCTTACTTTCTCTATATAGATGGCGTTGATACCATTATTAAGATGTGCGTACCTTATGCTACAGATGTTTTGAAACTTGATTCTAATGATATATTCTTGTTGCTTGGTATATTACTACTTATTCAGATTATTGCATTCCCATGTGCCATATTATATGGTATGTTAGCGAAAAAATATTCGGCTAGGCGTATGATTATTTTTGCAATCAGCACTTATATAGTAGCCACATTATTCGCATTTACGATGACTCAGCTGTGGCATATATTCATATTAGGTGCTATGATCGGTTCTGCTCAGGGTGGTATTCAAGCACTAAGTAGATCATATTACGCAAAACTCATTCCTAAAAAGAACGCCACTGAATTTTTTGGGTTCTATAATATATTCGGCAAATTTGCAGCTATTATTGGACCGTTTTTAATGGCACTGACTGCGACTCTAAGTGGTATAACAAGATACTCCATATTGGCAATTATTCCATTATTTGTTCTAGGGCTAATTGTGTTTTTACAATTGCCAAAAGATGTTGAACGAACCATTAAAGCAATCAATTAGAGATATCTTATTACTGGATTGAATTATTATAATATAGCAGTAAGTAAAAGTGTGTGGTCATTGATATCAAAATTCAATAGCCATACGCTTTTTTATGTTGTGATCATTAGTATTTTTTAGGTAAGCGTCAAAGAATCGACACCTAACTAATCCCATGAACCTCTGATAAGCTTAAAATAAAAATCGGAGGTTCATATTTATGAATAATGAAAAATTAGTAAGTAAAGAC
>JAQICP010000321.1 GCA_027858555.1 Vallitaleaceae bacterium | reverse complement strand
TCACAGTACATGATGAAGATGATGAAGCAAGTCTCTGATTTGTTATATCATAATATTGATACAAGTTATTTTAGAGAAGATATTCCAAAAGATATGATTATCAAACTGATCAACTGGTCAATGGAAGGTTATCAGATGAGTTTGGTTAATCAGTTAAAAGTAGCTAACAAAAATACCCTAGAGAATACTGACATGAAACCCTACTGGGCTGAATATGATGTGTTTTTAGAGACACTGAAAACACTATATTATAAATAAAGGAGGAAATGTAATGAGTATAATGAAAGTGGAAAATTTGACAAAAAAGTTCGGGAAATTTACAGTACTTGATCAGATTAATATTGAGCTAGAACAAGGTGAAGTATTTGGGTTTATCGGACCTAATGGTGCAGGTAAAACCACCACAATCCGTTCCATATTAGGTATTTTAAAAGCTACAGAAGGTCAGATTAGTGTGTTTGGTCAAGATGCATGGAAAGATGCTGTTGAGATTCACAAACGGGTAGCATTCGTTCCTGGTGATGTTTCCTTATGGCCAAATCTGACTGGTGGGGAAGTGATTGATTTGTTTGTAAAATTAAGAGGCAACAGCAGTGAGAGTAAAAGAGAAATGCTGATAAAACGCTTCGACCTAGACCCATCAAAAAAATGTCGGGCTTATTCCAAAGGTAATCGACAAAAAGTTGCCCTAGTAGCTGCGCTTGCATCTGATGCTGATTTATATGTACTTGATGAACCAACTTCTGGCCTTGACCCACTGATGGAAACAGTGTTTCAGACATCGATTCAAGAATTAAAAGCAGCAGGCAAAACCATTTTTCTATCAAGCCATATTCTATCGGAAGTTGAAAAATTATGTGATAGAGTAGCCATAATACGAGAAGGTAAGATTATTGAAACAGGTTCGTTAAAAGAGCTAAGACATCTGATGCGCAACCAAGTTGTTATTGAAACAGCAAAATCTGTTACCGATGCCAGAGCATTAAAGGGTGTCTATGATTATAGTGAAAATAATCTGGTTTATAGTTTTCAGATGGATCCAAAGGAACTTTCAACAATTGCTAACCACTTTAACAAATTCGATATTGTTAATTTCGAAAGCGTGCCACCGACCTTAGAAGCCCTTTTTATGCACCATTATACAAACGGAGGGGGCGTCGAAAATGATTAAATTGACTGGCGCAAAAGTAATTTCAATCTTTATATTAAGAAGAGATAGGATTAGTATCCTTATATGGGTGGGCTCATTTGTATTACTCACAGCCTATGTTGCTCTCATGTTTCCAACACTATATCCAACAGATATAAAAGTAAAAGAGATTATTGATACTTTGAGCAACCCAGCCATGATAGCCATGCTTGGACCATACTATGGAGCCACTAATTATGTGAATCATGGTGCTGTATATGCAGCTGAGATGCTAATTCTTGTAGCCCTTACAGTGGCTACAATGAATATATTATTAGTCACTAAACATACTAGAAAAGATGAGGAAGAAGGTAGATTGGAAGTCATTCGTTCATTGCCTGTCGGTAAAACAACTGTCTTATTTTCAACTTTATCAGTGTATGTCATAGTCAACATACTAATCGGGTTATTTGTAGGCGTAGCATTGATTCTGACTGGGGACGCTTCCTTTGGATGGAATGGCTCTTTACTTTATGGAGCGGCATTAACTGTTACAGGCATATATTTTGCGGCAGTTACTGGATTATTTGCACAGTTGAATCAGACATCTCGCGGTACTTCAGGTTATGCATTTGGATTTTTAGGTATTATGTATTTGATTAGGGCAATAGGTGATATCAATAGTGAAGCCTTATCACTTATTTCACCACTTGGTCTTATTTCAAGAACTAAAACCTATGTAAGTAATACTTGGTGGCCTATACTAATTGTACTTATTGAGGCCATAATAATTGCATATATTGCCACTCGGCTCAACGCTTTACGTGATTTGAATGCTTCATTCATACCTGTAAAACCGGGTAGAAAAAAAGCTTCAAAGCTTTTACTTAGCCCACTTGGTTTAGCCTTTAAAAATCAAAAATCAGCAATTATTGCATGGGCAATTGGGGTTATGGTCCTTGGCATGTCTTATGGGTCAGTTCTTGGTGATATTGAGACGTTCATTTCAGGTAATGAATTGTATGAAAAAATGTTGTCTGTTGTAGGTGGTACAGCCAGTTTTGTTGATCGATTTATGGTCATGCTTTTAGCAGTTATAGCTATGGTAGGCGCTATTCCAGTAATTCAAATGATGAATAAGTTAAGATATGAAGAGAAACACAATCATCTAGAGCACTTGCTTGGAAGAGCTGTATCAAGAAGACAACTAATTATGAATTACGTGACATTATCAGTCATTGTATCAATGATTATGTCATTTTCAGGCACATTAGGTTTATACATGGCAGGAGCACAAGTAGTCGAATCGCCATTGGTCTTTGGTGATATGTTGATGGC
>JAQICP010000366.1 GCA_027858555.1 Vallitaleaceae bacterium | reverse complement strand
ACCTAGAAGCATTCCATATCTTATTAGCAAAGTTTCTGCTTGATTCAACACGGTCAGTTTTAAAACGCATATCATTACCGGCAGAGTTTCCTGTAACTAACGCCAGTCTTAGTGCATCTGCGCCGTAGTTTTCTATTACTTCAAGAGGATCCACACCGTTTCCAAATGACTTGCTCATCTTTCTACCGTCTTCAGCTCTAACCAAACCATGCATATATACCGTATGGAATGGTAATTGACCTGTGAACTTAAGGCCTGAAAACACCATTCTGATAACCCAGAAGAATATGATATCATAGCCCGTAACCAGTACATCTGTTGGATAGAATTTAGCTAATTCATCGGTTTGTTCTGGCCAGCCTAGTGTTGAAAATGGCCACAGTGCTGATGAAAACCATGTATCTAGAGAATCCTCATCTTGTCTAATGCTCGTGCTGCTGCATTTTGAGCAAGCTGTTGGTGCTGATTTCGCAACCATAATCTCACCACAATCATTACAGTAGTAAGCTGGAATTCTATGTCCCCACCATAACTGTCTTGATATGCACCAGTCTCTGATGTTCTCTAACCAATGTAGATATACTTTGCCATAGCGTTCCGGTACGAATTTTAATTCACCGGACTTTAAAGCCTCAATTGCAGGTTTAGCCAGTTCCTCCATCTTAAGAAACCATTGTTCTTTAATTAGTGGTTCTATGGTTGTATGACACCTATCATGGGTGCCTACGTTATGTGTATGTGGCTCTATTTTTTCTAAGAAACCGCCCGCTTCAAGGTCCTTAACAATCTGCTTACGGCATTCATCACGATCCATCCCTTTGTATACGCCACCATTATGGTTAATGGTTCCATCATCATTCATCACATTGATCTCTTCTAAACCTTGTCGCTTACCAACTTCAAAATCGTTAGGGTCGTGACCTGGTGTCATTTTAACAATACCTGTTCCAAAATCCTTATCCACATAATGATCAGCAACAATTGGCAGTTCTCTTCCTACTAGTGGTAAGATAGCTACTTTTCCAATCAGATCGGTATATCTGTCATCATCCGGATTAACGGCAACACCTGTATCGCCAAGCATTGTCTCAGGACGTGTTGTCGCAAGATGTAGGAACTGATCTGTACCTTTAATCGGATATTTCAGGTGATAGAAACTACCTTGTTGTTCCACGTGTTCAACTTCCGCTTCTGATATGGTTGTCTCACATACAGGGCACCAATTGATAATTCTATTACCCTGATAAATCAAGCCATCTTCGTAGTATTTCGTAAACACCTCTAGTACGGCATCAGATAAACCTTCGTCAAGGGTAAAACGTTCTCTTTCCCAGTCACAAGCTGAGCCTAACTTCTTAAGTTGGTTAATAATGGTGCCACCGTACTCCTTACGCCAAGCCCATGCATGTTCCATGAATCCTTCCCGGCCCAGGTCGTCTTTGGTGATACCTTTTGCTGCAAGTTTATTCACTATTTTCACTTCAGTTGAAATGGCTGCATGGTCCGTACCTGGCTGCCACAAGGTCTCGTACCCTTGCATCTTCTTCCAACGAATTAATATGTCTTGTAAGGTGTTATCCAGTGCATGTCCCATATGAAGTACACCTGTAATATTAGGTGGTGGTATCACGATGGTGAATGGTTCTTTTTTAGAATGAGGATCTGCATGAAAATAATTCTGATCGGTCCAAAATTGATATTGTTTATCCTCAACAATTTTCGGGTCGTACTGTTTAGCTAATTCCTTTTTCATATTGTCTCCTTATATGATCTTCTAGTATTAACAAATTCATGTGACGATTAATTATACTATGTTTAATTAAACCTATTATATCTTCAATATATATTGAATCACGCTTGTGTATATTGTCAGGTATGATGAAACGTGGTGCTATCACATCCCCGTTCTATACATTCATCAGAAGCATGATCACGCCACCGACTAATACCAATACGATACCAGCGACTCGAATCAATCCTACCCCACTTCTCAAAAGCTCTAAGAAATCCTCATCATTAGATACTTCTTCCTGATCGTCTTGTATCTCATAGACGACCTGATCGTCACTTTCATCTTTTACTTTATTGATACCTCCGACACCACTGACCGGTTCTGATACCGTGTCATTTGTAGCTTTGCCATATTTTTTTTCATTTCTATTAATTGTGATTGTGCCAGCGAAGAATAACGCCCCACCCAACACGACAATGATAAACCCAAATATTAACATTTTAGACCTCAAACTTTCCTGTAAATGAACAAAGGGTATTTCCAGCACCCGTTTTCACAAAGTGAACTTGTTCTCATGAAATATGCCTACACCGAACTTTCCTATTGCATAAAAAAAGCCCGTCATCACAAAAGGACGACAGAACCGTGGTACCACCTTAATTCCCATTTCTGGGCACTTTAATACCTATAACGGGGCTAGCCGTCCAATCCTACTACTATTTCAGAATGAATACTCCTAAGCTACCTTCAATCAACGTATGGCTAGACAACCTTTCAGCCTCTGGGTTATCCTCTCTAGTGCTACTATTGATATACTCTTCTTAATCTCTGTATATGGTTTATATTAACTTTCATACTATATTAGCTGATGTCACCAGATTTGTCAACTGTAGGAATAAATAGGCGAACTATGATAAGGAATCGATAAGCCATAATAATTGTTAATCTACTTTTTTGAGTGGCCTATTCGATTGCAATAAAATTAATTCGCCTAACAGAAGAATATTCTATCTAGCCTTCAATGGAAACAGTGGCACCGTACCCGCAGCAATTTCCTTCAGGTCACTGATGTCTTTATCAGAAAGAGACAAACCACCTTCTGCTATCTTAACTGCCCATTTGAAAGATTCGAAATCTCCTGGCGGTATTATGATATCCACACCTTGAGAAACAGCATAACTGACTGCCTTACGAGCTGTGTCAAAATCTTCAATTGGATGATACCATGCTTTTGGATGATCCACAGTATCAGTTGTTTTATGCTCAGAAAGTGCCATGGACTTAATGCCTAGGACTGTCATGTTCTTTTCTTTTGCCTTTTTAAGTACATGCATCCCATAACCACTTTTAATCATGGATACGAAATTAAAAGGAAACATAATGGAGTCAAAATCATAGCGTTCCATTAGTGCTAATGCCGCTTCTGTAGAGTGGGCACTAAAACCAATTCGCTTGATAATGCCTTGTTTCTTAGCCTCACTGAATACTTCAAAGGCACCATCTGGACCAAATATCTGTTCTACATCTTCCAAGTTATACACTGCGTGGAGCTGGTATAAATAAAAATAATCAGTTTTTAGATTTTTTAGTGATGACGTAAGTAGCGCTTGTGCCCCTGCTTTAGTTCTGTCTTCAGTCTTACAAGCAAGAAATACCTGATCCCTTTTACCGTAAAGTGCAGGACCTAACTTCAACTCTGCATCCCCATAAGTTGGCGCAACATCAAAATAATTAACACCCATCTCAATTGCTTCTGCAACATATCGGTCTGCGTCTTTCTGCTCTTCACCCATAACGATAACGCCACCAAATGCAATCCTTGATAGATTTTCTTCGAAAACTTTTATCTTTTCCATATCGTCCTCCTTCATATACATCTGATTCTATGTTCAATTATGACGATTCATATATTTTTTGTCAAATCTATGTTTCTCTTATACTATAGTGGTTCCTCTCTGGTGGTTCCTCTCTGGTGGTTCCTCTTTGGTGGTTCCTCTTTGGTGGTTCCTCTCTGGTGGTTACAAAGCAAGTTCGGTGTATCCAAATCACGGGTATAGGCTTGAAGTATCCCTTAGTTAATTTCCTGTGATTACTGTACCGTCTTGTAATGTTAGCGTACCTGTAATGTTTGAATTCTCAACCGCTAGCTCAATCAAATTGCTCAACCCGCTTAAGCTATTTAGGTCGCCTGTGATGTTGGTCATAAAAAGATATATGGTTTTCAAATTGTTCAACCCACTTAAGCTACTCAGGTCGCCTGTGATATCGGTCCAATAAAGATATATACTTTCCAAATTGCCCAGTCCACTTATGCTACTCAGGTCGCCTGTGATACTGGTCTCAGCAAAGTCTATCGATACCAAATTACCCAGTCCATTTATGTCACTTAGGTCGCCTGTGATGCCAGTTTCACCAAACGATACTATTACCAAATTACCCAGACCACTTAAACTACTGATATTGCCTGCGATGTTGGAATCAAAAAGATATATAATTTCCAGATTACTAAGTCCACTTAAACTACTTAGATTACCTGTGATATTAGTTTCATAAAGATATATATTTTGCAAATTACTGAGTCCACTTAGACTGCTTAGATTACCTGTGATGTTGGTGCCAGCAAAATCTAGCTCTTTCAAATTGGGAAGTTCACTTAGGCTGCTGAGGTCGCCTATGATTGTGCTATTTGGTCCCGCATATAAAGTCGTCAAGCTAGTAAACCATCTTACAGCTTCTAATGAGTTTATTGTAGAACCTGTTAAATCAAGCTCTACTCTGTTTTTCAAATCATCTTCTCTAATTATCTTATCGCCTAAACCATAGTACTCTCTAACCCTTGCTTCAAACCCTGAATCAGCGAATTCTACCTCGGTAACCTGCAAACCACTACTTTCTTCACCAACTTCTTCTACTGGCACTTCTGCTTC
>JAQICP010000365.1 GCA_027858555.1 Vallitaleaceae bacterium | reverse complement strand
GGACAGAAGGAAGTGATTATAATGTTGTTGTATTTATGTCATTAGAAGACAATGAGTATGTCACTTATATCACGGATCTTAGAGCAACAAAAGACAGTACGTTTTACATGGAAGATGGGTTCATTGTTGAAGAAAGCTATGGTTATGCAGAATTGGCATATAGCATACAAATGGAAGATGCATATCTTATACTCAAAACTGGTGGATCATACGGAACTGATTCCAGTGAAGACGTGCCGACATTAATACCAGGTACATCATATGAGATATCTAATAGCATCAACAAAATTAATGGGTTAGATGAATACGTTGAATCATATATTCTCAATTATACAGATGAAAATGGAGATTCGCATCCGATTCAAGATTATAGATATAGCTATATATTTGATGAAGATTCAATGACAAATGAATATACAGAGGATTACGAAGTTGATAATGATTTGAATAGGAAAGAGGGTTTTATGAAAAAGCATGTAATTATTCTATTGACACTGATAATGATAATTGTAATTGTAGTAGGGTGTTCATCAAAAGAGGAAGCTAAAACAGAAAGGGAATTAAGAAAAGAGATAGAAACAGAACTTGAAGTAGAACTTGAAGCGGAACGAGAAGCAGAACGAGAAGCAGAATTGGATTCAACTGATTCTGATGATACACCAGATGATTCTAGCCCAACTGATACTGAAACTGAATCAGCTTTAGAGGTTGATGAAAAACTCACAGATATGGAAGCAATGGCTGATTATTTGAATAATCATGAGTATTTCAACATGGCTTATAATGAAGCGAATTATGGCGATTTCAACTACGACAACTATATTATGAGGCATATTGATTTTACGAATGATGGAAAATTGGACACTATTATTGTAACGTGGACAGAAGGAAGTGATTATAATGTTGTTGTATTTATGTCATTAGAAGACAATGAGTATGTCACTTATATCACGGATCTTAGAGCAACAAAAGATAGTATGTTTTACATGGAAGATGGGTATATTGTAGAAGAAAGTAATGGTTACGCAGAATTGGCATATAGCATACAAATGGAAGATACATATCTTATACTCAAAACTGGTGGATCATATGGAATTGATTCCAGTGAAGAAGTGCCGACATTAATACCAGGTACATCATATGAGATATCTACTAGCATCAACAAAATTAATGGGTTAGATGAATACGTTGAATCATATATTCTCAATTATATAGATGAAAATGGAGATTCACATCCAATTCAAGATTATAGATATAGCTATATATTTGATGAAGATTCAATGACACATGAATATACAGAGGATTACGTAGTTGATAATGATTTGACACAGATTATGGTTGATAATTTGATTATAGGAAGTAACAACAACTTAAGCACATTTCAAGATATTATGTCTGAGACTGAAAGTCTAGCGAAGGCTATAGATTATTATATGGATAATAGAAAAGACTTCTCAAAGAATAGCCGAGAGATGTATTTGGATAGTGCCCTTGCTTATATATATGAGTTAGCTTACATACAATACCTGGCATTTCCAGATGAAGAGACGATAACAAATGGGAAAATAGAGAATCTTGTAGCTTATGGCTTAGATCCTCTTCCAGCGAGTGTAGAGAGCTTATTCCAATTGGTTAAGTGTTTTTATATTGAAGATGGTTCAGCTTTCAATGTTCAGGATGTTGAGAGAGATGGTTGGTATACGGTTACATGTGTTGAGCCCGCATATACGGCTATGATTAGAACCATGAAAGCAGACAAGGCATTATTAAATGATGAGAGTATTGATTACATTTCTAGAGATGATGAGTATGTGGACCTTCATTTTACCAATGAGGCAGATTTATACACACTTGCTGAAGATGTTGTTTACCCTGTGGTATTGATTGATAGTCTAGATCAATTGGAGAGTTTCCAAGATGTAAGCATATGGAAAGCAACTGCAGTAATCATACCTGAAAATGTAGAATATCCGGATGGATATGATGAATACGAAATAGAAGCTTTAGACCAATTCGAGAATGAAACAGTATATGCTAATGATTATGAATTCTATATTGAGTATTCAATGTATACATTAGTGGTTATTCCTCAGCAAGAAAGTATCAATGAATTGGATGGAAGTCTAGAAATTGATATGTCAGATACTGGGCATGAAACAACGCTTCAATTCAAGGTGTTTGGCACTTTGAATGATGTGGAATTGACCTATGCACCTAATGGGTTTGATTCAGGTGTTGAACAAACTGTTATTGATATAGGCGATATAACCAACACGACAGTCTATATTAATGCAGATTTACCAAGTGATGCTTCAAGTGTACTCGTGACAGGCTATAATGCTGGAGAATTTGACGCAGAATATATTCAGTTTACTTTAGATGATATGAGAGATGTAACTTCATATGACATTATTAGAATAGAATATTCTCCTATGGGTGATTAATTACTTGGGATCTTTGAAAGAAAGACCTATCAATTATATTGATAGGTCTTTTTAAGTGAATGAGGTGTGTCTTAGACTGTAGGGCAAAACTCCAAATATCAGAATAGTCTTAGAGTTACTAAAGTATAATAGGTTAACTATTAGATAGTCTATTCAATAAGATATAATAAGTACTATGCAGGCTTGTTTTTTAAAACGAATTATGAGAAGATAAAATCATAATAATGAACATCCTGGAGGTATATATGAGAATAGGAATAGGATACGATGTACATAGACTTGTAATAGATAGACCACTAATCATAGGAGGGGTCGATATAGACCATGAGATGGGCTTGCTTGGCCATTCTGATGCAGATGTGCTGATTCATGCCGCTATGGATGCCATCATCGGTGCTATGGGACTTGGCGATATCGGCAAGCATTTTCCTGATACGGAAGTTAGGTATCAAGGTATATCAAGTAGTGAGTTGTTACAGGAAGTGAAGAAACTAATGGATGAGCATGGATATAGAATTGGTAATCTTGATGCCACTATTATTGCTCAAATGCCTAAAATGGCACCTCATATCAACGAAATGGCCAGCAACATTGCCAAGGTTCTTGACTGTGATGCTAGCCAGATTAACATAAAAGCAACAACTGAAGAAAAACTTGGGTTTACTGGTCGAGGCGAAGGCATTAGTGCTAATGCTGTGGTGCTTTTAAAAGGAGACTAATGGTATAATAAATTCGTCAATAGTAATAAGGACCTGGTTATTATTCAGTTACTAATAAGGTCTAATACTTAGTAACTGATATATCTGGTCAGATAATCATTTTCAAAGAAGGACCATGGGTTTAGATACACACCATCCATCCACATGCCAAAGTGAAGATGTGATCCGGTTGAATAACCAGTAGTACCCATCTTGGCAATGATATCACCTTTTTCTACCATGGTATCTTGTTCAATGAGCAACTCATCTAGATGGTAATACATGGAGAACAATCCCATGCCGTGGTCTATGATAATGGTATTGCCTGTGATGATGAGTTCCCTAGATAAGGTAACGAGGCCACTATTGGTAGCGGCGATTTCAGTGCCGAGCTCATTAGCTATATCAAGACCATAGTGGCGTCTGGAATGCGAATAATCATCATTGGTGACACGAATGACGCCATATTCTGTAGAGATACGGCCTTGTACAGGTTGCATGAATGGACCAGCAAACAGGGGTGTCTGAATTGGATTGGCTCTAGCCTGATCAAAATAGATCTGGTCTTTTGCTGCGTTATCATCTGTTTTTATGGCTGCGGTAGATTCTGTAACATATAATAAAGACACTATGAATTCTTTGTCATATATTTCAAATGGGAGTTCAGTTTGGGATATAATGACGTCATCTTTTACCAGGTCTATCGTTAGTGTATAAGTATCTGGTGTTGCGTAACAAGGTATTGGTATGATGCCAAAGGCATGTCCGTTTTCTAATGGTATGCCTGACACGTCAGCAAAATTCGAGTGAATCATAATCGTTTCATCATCATTCAAATAATCAGCTTTAACAACCACTATTTCACCTGGGGTTGTATTTTCAGAGGTAATAGTTATAATCGGTTCGGAATCGATTTCCATATAGAACATATAATTGATATGACCATAATATCTGCTTATATTGTCTTCGTTCCATACGCAGTTGACGGTGATTTCGTACTCACCTTCTTCAGATGGGACTATTAACTGGTTGTCTTCAATTGGTCTTGTATAACTAACATTGGTTTCGACGAATTTTATGGTCTGAGTGATACTATCAGGGTGCTGATCAAAATCGATATTAAGTGTATTGGTTGTTGTGATATTAATTGGTATATAGTTGATTGTTTCTAATTCTTCACAAGAATCATAAGGACGATTGATGATTGTGTGATTGAAGGATGGGTAATATAAGCTTGAAGAGCAAGCGTAGACAAATGATTCATTGTTATAAGTTAAGCTGACTTCAGGCATGTTAAATGGTATGGTATAGATAGGTTGAAACACTTCCGAATTATAAAAATCAAGACAGTCATTAGCATGGACAAGTTTTGTTGTGAGGCTGTCAGTAATATAGATAGTATTGTTAACCAAGTCTAAATCCATATCATAATGGGTACTCATACCACTCTCTTTAATCCTATCTACAGACAGGTCATATGCTATTTCGTGGACTACTTGAGGTAGTTCGTCATATTTTTCAATGATGGTATCAATAGTCCAGAAACCAACTTGATCAGAGGCAAGGGTTAATTCTGTTGCGCTACTAATTGCGGTATTAGGTAATAACCGATACATGGTTGTAAGATCAGGTACGACTTCCTTTGTGCAACCAGATATCAGGGCCGATATGGAAGCTAATATGATGATGAATAGTAGTTTTGATTTTACCATATTTTTTAAGTGGGATACTATTGATTGTATTAGCATGATTACAACTTCCTCCAGTAAGGATTATAGACTGATAGTTCAACTTATTAATGAAGTTTATTGTAAACTATTTTGGCGCTTCGCACAAGTCTAATTGCCTTGACTACCATGATTAAGTATACTATGATATATGAATAAAGCAGTATAATTTGAACAGATGGAGAGAATATATGAATACTAAAATTAGAACCAGGTTTGCACCAAGTCCAACTGGTAAAATGCACGTTGGCAATCTACGAACCGCCCTTTATGCCTATCTAATTGCCAAGCACGAGAATGGTGATTTTCTAATAAGAATTGAAGATACAGATCAGGAACGATTTGTTGAAGGTGCGCTTGATATTATTAATAGGACCATGGAGAAAACAGGTCTTGTACATGATGAAGGTCCAGGTAAAGATGGTGGATACGGTCCTTATGTACAAAGTGAACGTCAAAAGACAGGTCTGTATATGAAGCATGCCCTAGACCTTATAGATAAAGGCGAAGCCTATTATTGTTTCTGTGATAAAGAAAGATTGGAAAGCTTGAGAGGTGACGGCCCAGGCGGTGTTCGCTACGACAAGCATTGCTTGAACTTAAGTGACCAGGAAGTAAAGCAGAAATTAGACGCAGGTAGTCTTTACGTCATCAGACAGAACAACCCGGTAGAAGGCCATACTACTTTTAACGATGAGATATATGGCAAGATAACAGTGGATAACAGTGAACTGGATGATATGATTTTAATGAAATCAGATGGCTTTCCTACCTATAATTTTGCTAATGTGGTAGATGATCACCTGATGGAGATCACCCATGTTGTTAGAGGTAATGAATACCTATCATCTTCACCTAAGTACAATCGTTTGTATGAGGCTTTCGGATGGGAAGTACCAGTTTATATCCATTGTCCACTTATTACAGATGAAGAGAACCACAAGCTCAGTAAAAGAAGCGGCCATGCTTCTTATGAGGATCTGACCAGTTTAGGCTATCTTGATGAGACAATTGTTAATTATGTGGCGTTACTTGGTTGGAGCCCTGACAGTAATGAAGAAATCTTTTCACTTGAGGAATTAATAACAGCTTTTGACTATCGACGTATCAATAAATCACCAGCAGTTTTTGATATGAAGAAATTCACTTGGATGAATAGTGAATATATTAAGCACATGGATCCAGAAGCATTTTACAAGATTGCTGAGCCCCATCTTAAGTCTGTCATTACAAAGACTGATTTGGATTTGACAAAGATCGCTGCATTAGTTCAAACTAGATTAGATGTGATTAATGACATCCCAAGTTTAGTGGACTTTTTTGAAGCATTACCAGAATATGATACCCAGTTACATAACCATAAAAGGATTAAAACCAATCCAGAAGTAGCTCTAGAGAATCTTAAACTAATATTACCTGTTTTAGAAGGGGTTGATGACTTTTCACTAGATAACCTTCATCAAGTGGTGTTAGGGTTTGTTGAATCAAAGGGCATGTAGAATGGACAGATGTTATGGCCTCTTCGCACGGCACTTTCAGGCAAGCCTTCCAC
>JAQICP010000206.1 GCA_027858555.1 Vallitaleaceae bacterium | reverse complement strand
ACCATTCACGAAATACAGGCTATACTCAGCCATTATTTTTGTAATTGTATGCGAATTTTAAAAGTTCTTTCGCATTAAGCCTAACTGTTTCAGTGATTTCCTTACCACTTAGAAGTCTTGCTACCTCTTCAACCTTGTTCTTTTCTGATAAATGGTTGACACTTATCATTTGCTGTTCTTTAGAAGTTAGCTTTACAATTTTATAATGCTCGTCTGCCATCGATGCGATTTGCGGTAGATGGGTGATTGCGATTATTTGTCTTTTAGTTCCAACAGAATATAATTTTTCAGCGACTAATTGAGCCGTTTTGCCACTTATACCACTATCGATTTCATCAAAAATCATTGTATCAATCAAATCCACTTCTGCAAGTACTGATTTGATTGCTAACATAACCCTAGAAACTTCACCACCAGAAGCAACGTCTGATAAAGGTTTAGGGGCGTGGCCTTTGTTGGTTGATATATAAAAAATAATTTGATCATTACCATCAAGGGATAGGCGTTCTTTCTCAGTTACTTCGACTAAAAACTGAGCATCTTTGAGATTCAAATGATGCAATTCATGTGCTATTAGTTTTTCTACATGTCTAGCACCTTTAGCCCGAATATCTGTTATAAGAAGGCTGATTTCCATCAATTGTTTTTGGTAAAGTGCTTTTTTGGCAATCAGCTCTTGTCTGAAAGCTTCTGCATTCAAAACATTATGAAGTTACGCTTTTTTCTTCGTCAAGTTATCAAGCACGTCAATCAAAGGTGGACCATATTTCATACGGATTCTGTTTAACTGATCCAATCGATCTTTCATAATAGTCAATTCTTCCAAATCGATACTAAGGTTATCACCATATAGCGTTAAGTCAATAGATAACTCATTGATCTGGATACTTATACTCTCTAATCGATCTAAGTAAGCAAGTGCCTTATCGTCTGATTTGATTAATATCATTTCCTTAATAGCAGATTCTACTAAATGGGATGCACCGTGTTGATTGTCATCTCCATTAAATAATTCATTAACGACATTCAGATGTTTAATTGTCTCACTTGCAAGCTGATACCTTTTAAAATTCTTTTCTAAATCTTGATCGGTTTCTATATCAATGTCTAATGACTCAACCTCATTAATCTCATATTCTAAGAATTCAATCTCTCTTTGTTGCTCTTCTTCATTCAAATTATCCACATTAATTTCTTTATCAATTTTTTGGATATCATGATAAATAGTCTTATATGTGTTTAGGGGCTCTAGAATTTCGGCACTTAAAAATCGGTCTAGTAATAATATATGTTGTTTCTCATCCAATAATGATTGATGTTCGTGCTGAGAGTGTATGTCAATCATGCTGGCAGCAACAAGCTTAATAACCTTAGCATTGACTATCTGACCATTAATCCTAAATACGCTACGATCTCCTATCTTACGAGATATTACAAGGTCGGAATCAATTTCTATATCTAAACCGTCTAAAATAACGTTGATCATTGGATTATAATCAACGAACAGTAATTCAATATAAGCGTCACTTTCTCCTTGTTTAATAAAGTCCTTGGATATGTTGTTACCAAGGACGGCATTTATAGAACCAATTAGAATGGATTTTCCAGCACCTGTTTCACCAGTAATTATATTTAACCCCTCTTTAAAGCCGATTTCTAAATCGTCTATTAAAGCGATGTTTTTAACATGTAAATAGGATAACATTAAGACCTCCGAAATATTTTGAATAATTATGCTAGGATATCAGCTATCAGCTAATGCTCTCTATGATCGGTTATAAGAGGTGCACTGGCTATTCTTTTTAGCCTTTCCATAACATGCAACGCATTTTCATCAGTTCTTACAGCACAAAATATTGTATCATCCCCAGCAATAGAACCAATAATTTCTTCAAAACACATAGAATCAATCGCTGCTGCGACCGCCATAGCCATGCCAACTAAAGTTCTAATGACTATGATGTTATTAGCATGGTCCATACCAATAAACCCATCTTGAAAAACACGGATGTATTTATCATTCAGATTATTGTCTTTATCCGGCAAAACCACATACTTCTGATTGCCAGTACTCGTAGTTACTTTTGTTAGCTTAAGGTCTCTTATATCTCGTGATACAGTCGCCTGTGTCACTAAAAAACCTCCTTGTATTAATAGCTTAGCAAGATCTTCTTGAGTCTCTACCTCATTCTCATTAATTAATTGAAGAATTTTTGATTGTCTTTCTATTTTCATCTTAATTCCCTCGCTTTCTCCTGCCCCCAAGTTAACGTGCTCTTTTAATATGCTTGCACGATTGATAATAGACTAATGCTGCTTATTCAGCTTTTGTCTGAGTAGTGAATAGAAATCATTTCCCATGATTTTAATAAGATTCGTGTATTTCGTGCTTTTAGTAATAGTGATCTTGGTTTGTTTATTGATGCTTACAGCTTCTTGACCATCAATGGTTAGTGTTAACGCCTCATCCCAAGTATCTCTATTATTAGCCAAAGTGATTGTCACTTTATCCTCTCCAGCTAATACTAGACTTCTAGCTGTTAATGAATGAGGACATATGGGTGTAACTACCATAACATCGTTATACGGTACCAGTAATGGACCACCGGCAGATAAATTGTAAGCTGTGGATCCTGTTGGTGTTGCAACTATAACACCATCAGCATTGTAATGATCAACTAATTCATCATTGACATATAAGGTGTATCCTAACATTCTTGATATGCTGGTTCTTGATATGACTATATCGTTAAGTGCTACACCAATGCATATGTCATCTATACATGTGCTTAACATCATACGTTTTTCTATCTGATAATTACCAGTTATCAAGTGTTCTAGTGCATCTTCAACACCTGTAGCTTCAACTTCAGCCAAGAACCCAAGATTACCTATATTCACACCTAAAAAAGGTAAATCATAACTACTAAATCTTCTAGCTGTATGAATGATCGTACCATCGCCACCAAGAACTATAATACAGTCTGCTTTAGCCATGGCATCGTTAATATCAACTACATATGCTTTGAAATGTAACTTTGTGTATTCACTTTCTTCAAGTAAGATTTCTAAATCTCGAATAGTAAACCAATCAATCATTTTTTTTATTATTATTTTTGAATGTTCTTTTCCTGTATTTGGAACAATATAGAAG
>JAQICP010000189.1 GCA_027858555.1 Vallitaleaceae bacterium | reverse complement strand
GTATACGGTTTATTAATTGAACAGGGTGTTTGCTTGGGTATATTACTCGTACATGAGGATAACCTAAGAGTTAATCAGATCCTAATTAGAGCCACTGAAATTATGAATTAGGTGATTCTTGATGAAGTTAGTGCTTTGGTTAAAAAAGTATTGGGGGTGCAAAATTGATAAAACATTATGATCAAACAATTTTTGACCTGTCAAAAGCTGGTAGAATTGGTTATTTTTTACCTGATACAAATATCGATTATGAGATGATTTTAGATGATATGCCTAAAGATATGCTAAGAAAATCACCACTGAATTTACCAGAGGTCTCAGAAAACATGGTGGTTAGACATTATACAAACTTAAGCAATAAGAATTATGGTGTTGATACTGGGATGTATCCCCTTGGTTCTTGTACTATGAAATATAATCCAAAAATCAATGAAACGGTAGCGGGTTTGGAAGGGTTTTATAATCAACATCCTAGTTGGCCCTTGAGTAAATTGCAGGGCAGCTTATCGATGCTATATGATTTGCAAAATTATTTAAAAGAAATCACGGGTATGCATGCTATTTCGCTGGAACCATCTGCAGGATCTCAGGGTGAACTCACCGGGCTTATGATTATTAAAAAATATCACGAGCTAACTGGTAATGGACACAAGTATAAGATTATTATCCCTGATTCAGCCCATGGCACTAATCCTGCCAGTGTCAACATGGCAGGCTATGAAGTGGTTGAATTACCTTCTAATAACCTTGGTAAGATAGACTTAGTGGCCCTTGAAGGAGTACTTGACTTGGATGTGGCTGGACTGATGTTAACCAATCCAAATACTTTAGGGATATTTGAGACAGATATCAAACGTATTTCTGAAATGGTACATCAAGTGGGCGGTCTGCTCTATTATGCTGGCGCTAATATGAACGCTAATTTAGGCATAACCAGACCATCTGATATGGGTTTTGATATCGTTCATTTAAACCTTCACAAAACATTTTCCACACCACATGGCGGTGGCGGTCCTGGTAGTGGTCCTGTCGGTGTCGTAGAAAAATTAGCAGAATATCTACCCACACCAATAATCAGTAAAGATCATAGCGGTTATAATTTTGAAGAGCCAAAGCACACAATCGGTAAGATTAAGCAGTACTATGGCAATTTCAGCATTTTACTTAGAGCTTATACCTATATCTTGACAATGGGATATGATGGGTTGAAAAACGCTTCAAAATTGGCAGTCCTAAATGCCAACTATATGTTAAGCCGTCTGAAAAATCATTATAGACAGCCATATCCTGGGTATTGTAAGCATGAGTTCGTATTATCTGGATTAATACCTACAGATAAGTCTGCGGATATGACATTGGATAAGACTGAGGATATGCATATTCGTACTTATGATGTTGCAAAGCGATTAATAGATTTGGGTGTACATCCACCAACGATCTATTTCCCACTTATTGTGGAACAGGCTTTGATGATTGAGCCCACAGAAAGTGAATCTAAAGAATCTATAGATAATTATATTGATATCTTATTACAGATTGCAGATGAAGCAGTTAAGGAACCAGCCCTGTTACTTGATGCACCCATCAATGCCCCTGTAAGACGGCTTGACGAAGTAAGTGCGGCAAGACGGCCTATCCTTAGATACGATGCTAAAAGGAGTCCACATGAATAAAGAAATTGTTATAATTGGAGCAGGACCTGGGGGCTATGAAGCAGCAATGGAAGGTGCAAGACTCGGACATAAGATTACATTGATTGATGATTACGGTGTGGGTGGTACTTGCTTGCACTGGGGGTGTATTCCGACTAAAACTTTTTACAAGCAGTCTAAATTACTATATGACATGAATCGTGCACAGAGTCACGGCTTATCCTATGGAGCTATTGAACTAAATCATGTAGAACTTCTAAAAAGAAAACAAGAAATAGTAACTGTCTTAGAAAACGGTATTATGAGAACATTGAAAAGTCTTGGGGTAAATATAATAGAAGGTCGTGGATATATAGACGGTAAAACCGTCATTGTGAAAGGTACTAATAAACCTGTTGTACTCGAACCCGAAGTCATCGTACTTGCAATGGGCTCAAAACCTAAATTGCTGCCTATTGAAGGTTGTAAGCTTGAGGGTGTTTTGGATTCTAAAGGGTTACTGGCACTAACCGAGATACCAAAGTCTTTAACGATTGTCGGAGCTGGGGTTATAGGATTGGAATTTGCATCAATCTTTAATCAATCAGGTACTAAAGTGACCGTTGTAGAATACTTGGATAGAATTTTACCAACCCAAGACTTGGCAGTTGCAAAGCGGTTGATGAGTTATATGAAACAGCAAGGCATTACCCTTATAACTGGTGCTAAGGCTCAGTGTATAACCAAAGAACAAGGTGCTCTGAATTTGAACTATTCATTGGTGAAAAATAGTCATAGTTCAAATGATAATCATGGCCTGGATTCTAATGTTAATGTGCTAAAAAGTGACTATATATTGGTAGCTGTAGGCAGAACGGGCAATATTACCGCATTCGAACCTGCTACATCAGACATCGAGGTGGCAAATAACTTTGTTGTTGTTAATGAACACTTAGAAACCAGTGTTAAGAATATATTTGCCATTGGCGATATTAATGGTATGAATATGTTAGCACATGGTGCATCATATCAAGGCAAATGGCTGATGAAGTATATAAGTGGGTTAGAGAACCAGATAAGTCACTTGATGCCGGCAGCTGTATTTACCATACCAGAAATTGCCAGTGTTGGTTTCACTGAAGAACAATTAAAAGAAAAAGGGATACCTTACAATAGTAATAAAACTATGTTTGGTACCCTGGGAAAAGCTCATGCTATGAATGAAACAGAAGGTTTTATTAAGATATTGACCGATTATGAGGATACATTACTCGGTGTTCATATTATTGGCGCAGATGCATCGAATCTTATACAAGAAGCAGTATTGGCTATGAGTTCACATATGCCATTAAAAGTATTGCAGTCAATAATTCATACCCATCCAACCCTAAGTGAAATATATCTTTAGAAACAAAAAGCAAGACTGTTAATTCATATATTCCACTCTGTTTTTGCCGTATTTTAATGCGGCTAAAACAGATTTGTTAGCACGACTCAGTAGATTAGATCTACTATCGTTGGCCTTTGTTGGTGTAACACCTATACTAACTGCTATTTCTGCTTGTAGTTCGCCTTTAAGAGCGGTCATACGCTTAATGATTTTGTCGCCTAAACTGACGGCATCATCAATGCCACAATTAGCTATTATTACAAAAAAACCATTGTCCATTCTAAATAGAACATCATTTTTTCTAATAATCAGCTCTAGGTTAGAAACAATTTCATATAGTGTTTTGTTATTACCACGGTATGTAATATCTAACATGAGTATAGCGTGTATGATACCATAATTGTTGGATAGTTCAATCACTTCGTTAACTTTATGATTCAAAGCAGATTCGTTTAACAAAAATGTTTCGGGTTCCTTTTCTGCTTTTTTTGATAAAAAGCGGTCGTTTTTTACATTATTAATAATAAATAAACCAACCAGTAATATGCTTGCAAGAATTGATGCGGTGCTAAATAATATTGAATTTCTCAGGGCATCATCGATGGTGAGTGAAGCGTTTTTAACCTGAACAAGAGAGAAGTAGGTGAATACGGCATTTGAGATAACAATTAGTAAGAGCCCCATAGACATACCTCTTATGTATTTTTTATTATAAAGCATAAATACCTCCTAATGGTTTATTAGATGAACTAGTTTTATTATTATATATATCTATTTAC
>JAQICP010000128.1 GCA_027858555.1 Vallitaleaceae bacterium | reverse complement strand
GTATACTATAATTGCATAAATAATTTGATATGGGTTGTCTGGTCTTAAAGGTACGGCTGATAGAAAGATGTATTGGGCAGGTAGGACAAAAATCGGTTTTTCCGCATATTCCATGTTCTGCGCAAGCGTTTTTACATCCAATAACATCGCCAACGTACTGACCTACAATATCCGGAACAACAAAAACAGAGCTGTTACCAGCAGCTTTATTATGAGACATAATTATGCCTTCGATATTGACATATAATATTGATAAAGGTAATAAATTGTACGCATGTAGTAAGGCATCGTGTATTATTTCATCATTAATCATCAGACCACATCCTTAACCATCAAATCACACGCTTCATTAAGCTAATTATAGCACAATTAAATAAATTTAAACAATGAATATAGTACTGTATAGCCATTAAACATGTAGGTCATGTTGCTTATTAAACCGCACAAAGTTATAATGTAGTTAACATGAAATTAATGCACATGATAACTACTTCTGTAAAGGTGGTCCTATAATGTTAGACCGTAATAATAACGATTTTTTTCTTCAACTTCAGACTTATGCATTTTATAAAACATTGATTGTAATTGAACTGTTACTGATAATTGGATCAGTCTTTGTGATTCCATATGATAGTTATGATTACCCTCGGTATTTTATTTTGTTTGTTATGTTAATTTATGGCATGTTACTTTTGGTTACCATATTGACGCATATCGTACTTGAAAAGCATCACGTTAAGCAAATGGTCTATTTTATTATTTCAATGAGTTTATACATTTTTAGTAATGTTTTTTATACAACCGCACTCGGTTCGGGAACAAGTTTTATTTTTTTTGGCCTACTCATGACCATATATTTAATGCAAAAAGCCAAGTATGTGGTTATGGCAATAATTATCAGTATCACTTATTATGCTGTTACCATGATCGTATATTGGAATCAAAGAGTGATTTTCATCGGAGTTGGTTACTATATTAATCGATTCATAGCCTTGTTTGCTATGTTATATATATTAATGGTAGGACTTAAGCTATTTAGGTATTATCAAGAAATCATTATTAGTCAAATGCAAGAATTGAACTATAAAAACAGTTCTTTGAAGTTATTAAATAAAGAATTGAAAGACACAAAAAAATCACTGGAAGCACAGTATGATAAGATATACCATTTAGCCTACTATGATCCACTTACAAAATTAAGCAACCGAACTTTTTTTTTGGATAATCTTTCAACTCAGTATAACAGTGAAGGACTTAGCACATATACGATAATGATTTTAGATATAGATAACCTCAAATATATTAATGATATCTACTCGTATTCGGTTGGGGACATGGTTATTCATGAGGTCAGCCATAAACTTGGCGATTTACTAGGTGAAGAAGCAACTATCTCTCGTATTGGTGGAGATGAAATTGCTATGCTATTCATAGGGAAAGTTGATTATGAGTTTACTGCAGAAAAGATCGTAATGCTGTTCTCACAACCGTTATCCATACCCGATATAGAGTTACAAGTATCAGTCAATATTGGGATTGTATCGTGTGATAAAAAAGATGTTTTATATGATGAGGCTTTAAGATATGCCGATATAGCCCTCGTAAAAGCCAAAAATGAGTATAAGGGAAGTAGTCATTATGTGGTGTATGATCCGAAGATGAGTAAAAAGATATATGAGCAGATTCATATATCAAAAGAATTGCAAAACGCAATAGCAAACGGCGATATTGAGGTTGACTATCAACACAAAAATAATACAATAACCAAAAAAATCAATGGATTTGAAGCTTTGGCTAGATGGAACCACAAAGAGTTTGGCTTTGTCAGTCCATTGAAATTCATCGTAATAGCCGAGCAATTTGGTTTGATTAGTCGATTGACTGAATATATTCTCGAAAAGGTTTGTGAATTCGCAAGGGCGGTTAATGAAGTTGAGGATCAATATATTATTACCATCAATATTTCAGGCGTGGATTTAATACAAGAGAATTTTTATCAAAGGATTGTGGGCTTGTTATATCAGACCAATACACGGGCTTCTATTGTCGGTATAGAGGTGACAGAGACAGCTATTATGGAATCCCTAGAGATGGCAACACCTAACCTTAAAAGACTCCGAGAACATGGTTTGCGCATCAGTATGGATGATTTTGGTACTGGTTATTCTTCTTTGAATTATTTGCGGAAGTTACCAATTGATGTTCTGAAAATCGATAAAAGTTTTATCGACGGTATCTGTACAAGTGCTTATGATCATTATATGGTTCGGATGATTGTGGATTTGGCTAATGAACTGGGCATAGAAACCATGGCAGAAGGTGTTGAGCAAAAAGAACAGTATGAAGTACTTAAAGCTCTGAAATGTACAGGGATTCAAGGCTATTATTTTTCAAAACCGATATCTTTTGATGAAGCACTTGCAAAGACTAAACAGGTATAGATATTTCTTGCTTATACAAACTGTTGACTTGAAACGGCATTTTTGTTATGTTATTGATTAATATAAACGAAAGGGATAGGTACGCAGATGATAAATAACTAATTTTTCTATTAATATGATAATGCTATATGTATTACCATACATTACAAGAAGGATTAGTCTGCCTATAACCGAAGTTATGAACTTGTATCACTTTTTGTCGTTGACCAAAGTTGCCGATAAATTGATGCATATGAATGTTTGCCTAAGGGCAATATGGTTAATATATAGAGGATGAATCCTTCTGTCATGCAGGAGGTTTTTTTATGTTAATGATTAATGTGACAGATGTAACTAAAACCATTGATTCTAAAAATATTTTTGAAGATGTCGCAATTCAGATATATGAAGGGGATCGAATCGGATTAGTTGGCAAAAATGGATCAGGGAAGACAACACTACTTAATATGCTCATGGGATATGATATGGATTATAAGGGTGTCATTGATACGCATTGCACCCTTAGTTGCATGCCCCAGTTGGCATATATGCTAAGCGGTACAAGAAGTGGAGGAGAATATACAAAGGATAAGATTTACAAAGCCTTAAGAGCCCAGGCAGATATACTTATACTAGATGAACCAACATCAAACCTGGATATGGACAGTATCATGCATCTAGAACGTCAATTAACTAGGGTTAAAACTAGTATCATTATCAGTCATGATGAGGGGTTGCTTGCAAGTGTATGCAATAAAATCATGGCAATTGAGCATAATGAAATCAAGACCTACAGTATGGATTATGAGACTTATAAGCATAGAATTGAAAATGATAAATCTAGTGCACAAGACAATTATGAAAGCTATTTAGCAGAGCGGGCAAAACTATCTAAGGGTATAAAAAATGTTAAAAGAAAAGCTAAAAAGATAAAGAAGGCACCATCAAGAATGGGGAACTCCGAGGCCAGACTTCACAAAAGAGAAGCGGGTGAAAGACGTTCTAAAATTGAAGCACATGGCAAATCCATTGAATCAAGGCTGAGTCAATTGACAATTATTGAAAAACCTTTTATAGCAAAAGAGGTGAGGATAGAAGTACTAAGTGAAGTAAGCATTCATAGCCAGCTATTAATCGATGTTTATGCATTATCGGTGCAATTTGGTTCGCGTATGATTTTTAACAATGCAAGGTTCAAGATGGAAAATTATCAAAAAATATGGCTTCAAGGGTGTAATGGCAGTGGCAAGAGCACTTTTCTTAAAATGATTATTGAAAAAGATGAGCATGTCAATCTGGCCCGAAATCTAAAAATCGGTTTTTTTGATCAAAAACTTGAGCATTTGAATTATGAGGCAACCATCCTAGAAAATGTGATGGATACCAGTTCTAGAGGTGAGCAGGATATTCGGACAATTCTAGGGAATATGCTATTTAGAAGAGATGACGTTTATAAGGCAATCAACATACTGAGTGGTGGAGAATTGGATAAGGTGGCATTTGCTAAGATATTACTTTCTGATATAAACCTTTTAATATTAGATGAGCCTACTAATTATCTGGATATAGAAACAAGGCATGTCATGCTAGAAGCACTAAAGCATTATGAAGGTGCGATTCTATTTGTTACCCATGATCGAGCATTCGGCAATGAGTTGGCAGATTGGGTGTATGAAATAAAAAATCTTGCTATTCACATGCGATAAATAATGTAGAAGTATTATTCAGTAGACACATATAATCAACTGATTTTTAGGCCCTGTAATAGGTTGGATTTCCTAATAATCAATCGCATAGTAAGTAAAATATGATTTGTGGTATACTTGATATATATTTTATGTAAGACTTTTCGATTGAAATACGTATTTCTTGCTAACATAACGAGATTGTCAAAATGGCTAGGTATGAGATTATGAAGCTGTCAGAAAACTATCCTTACAAGGCAGTGTATGAAAATGCTTGGCGTATAAAGTAGATTAATCAAAAAAACAAACTATACACTGTGAAAAACGCACAGAGTTTAATAAATATTTGCATATGAAAATTACACTTGGAATTTAAGATGCATATAATGGTGAAAAACCTTGGGGTAGTTGGAATGGAGGCAAGAGATGCAATCTAAAATCATAAATTTTGTCGATTTTGAAAAGGTCAATATGTTGTTAGAGGGATTTAACCAGGCAACGGGATTTGTGACGGCGATTCTTGATATTGAAGGTAATGTGTTGTCTCAATCAGGATGGAGGCATATCTGTACTGAGTTTCATAGAGTTAATTCTGAAACTGCACAAAACTGTAGAGTTAGTGATACTGTACTCGCAAATCAAATGAAGAGTGGGGAAAAATATCATGCTTACAAATGCTTTAATGGTTTAGTTGATGTAGCCGTTCCGATTATTATTAAAGGGGAGCATATTGCTAATCTTTTTTCAGGGCAGTTCTTTTTTGAAGAACCAGATGTTTCTTTCTTCAAAAAACAGGCCAACCAATATGGTTTTGACGAGACTAGCTATCTTAAAGCTCTCGAAAAAGTGCCCGTAGTTTCAGAAGAAAAAGTTGAAGATGTGATGCAGTTTTTGATTAATATAATACTGATGATTTCAGAGTTGACCCTTGAAAAGTTAGAACAACATAACAGAGAACAACGGTATAGAGGGTTAATCGATAATTTAGGTGCAGGTGTTGTTGTTCATGGTCCAGATAGTCAGATTATTCTTAGTAATCATCAAGCATCTAAATTACTTGGATTAACTGAAGATCAGATGAGAGGTAAGAAAGCTACTGATCCAGCATGGCAGTTTATAAAAGAAGATATGACGCCACTACCACTAGAAGCGTATCCTGTAAATTATATTGTAACTCATAAAACCCCATTAAAAAACCAAGTATTAGGTATATGCCACCCTAACTCAAAAAATATAGTATGGGTAACTATAAATGGATTCCCCTTTTTTGATGTAGAAGGAAAGTTGACAGAAGTTGTTATTAGTTTTATTGACATTACAGAGCGGCAATTAGCTGAAAAAGCAATCGCAGAAGAAAAAGAACAATTAGCTGTCACTTTACGTAGTATTGGTGATGGTGTTATTACGACGGATATAGAAGGCAAAGTGTTGATTATGAACCGAGTGGCTGAGAAGCTAACAGGGTGGAGCCAAGATGAAGCTATGGGCATGCCAATTACTACGATTTTTAATATTATCAATGAAAGCACTAGGTTAACACATGAAAACCCTGTTCAAAAGGTACTCACAACTGGGGGGATAATCGAATTAGCCAATCATACCTTACTTATATCAAAAGATGGAAGTGAAAGAGCTATCGCTGATAGTGGCGCTCCTATACGAGATAAAGGTAGTGAGATAATCGGTGTGGTTCTTGTGTTTAGAGATATGACAGAGAAACAAAAATTGTTAAGTAATATGCAGAGAATTGATAAACTAGATTCACTTGGTATATTAGCTGGTGGAATTGCACATGATTTCAATAATCTATTAGGTGGCATTTTTGGTTATATTGATATGGCTAGAATGGCAAGTGAAGATTGCGAGCGTGCTACACAATACTTGGATAAAGCTTTATCCGTATTCGATAGAGCAAAAGACCTTACCCAACAATTACTTACCTTTTCAAAAGGCGGTGTACCAAAACGAAGGACTGGTCAGTTAGGTCTTTTTATAAAAGATACTGTAACTTTTGTTTTGTCTGGATCTAATGTCAATAGTGAGTTTATAATCGCAAAAGACCTTTGGTTGTGTGATTTTGATGAGAATCAAATAGGCCAAGTAATAGATAATATGCTGATTAATGCTATGCAAGCGATGCCTCTTGGAGGAACTGTGACTATAGTCGCGAATAATAAGTATTTAAGTGATGAAGAAGCAATCACAATCCCCAGTGGCAAATATATCGAAATTACTATTAAGGATGAAGGGGCAGGCATAAGCCAGGAAACTCTAAAAAGTATATTCGATCCATTCTTTAGTACAAAGCAAAAGGGCAATGGCCTAGGACTGGCTACGTGCTATTCAATTATTCAAAAACATGATGGGTATATAGAAGTAGAATCTGAGATTGGAAAAGGCAGTTCCTTTCATATCTATCTACCTGCATCTGAGAATGCAGAAGGAATTGATGACATAACAATTGTTAGAGGCCATAAAGGCTTTGGGACTATTTTAATCATAGATGATGAAGATTTTATGAGAGAGATTCTAGCAAAGATGCTAATTCGAATGGGTTACCAGGTGCTTTTAGCAGTAAATGGAGAAGAAGCGTTAGAGGAAAGTGCCCTAATTAAATCACAAGGGGATTCAATTAGAGCTGCCATCTTTGACCTGACTATACCTGGTGGTATGGGAGGGAAAGAAACAATCAAAGGGTTTAAAGATATATTCCCTGATACACCGGTTTTTGTTTCAAGTGGATTTTCTGAAGACCTAACTATAGCAAGACCTAGGGATTTTGGATTTACAGATAGCATACGTAAGCCATATAAAGAACATGAATTAGGTGAAATGCTTGAGAAGTATCTACCTCATTGAGATGAATTTGATTAGCTAGATAGATACGGATTGATGAAAGAAAGAATAGAGAGTTGAGAATCCATAGCAGGACGTGTGTATCAGCCTCACTTTTATATTCGCAAGCACACTAATTGTTTTGCAACGCAAGTGAAGCTGAGAACAGGATATCTTAACTGTATTGTTGAATATGTGGTCATGAATACATCACAAATATTATCGATAAGGTCAATTGCCTCCTTTTTTGAGAGTGTTGGTAGAAGGGTATCAACAGATGCAATCAATATCCATGCGCTCGACTCAATTAAGTGAAAAGATTCTCAGATATATCTGAGTAAAATCAAAGTGAATCTGGTAAAGGATTAAGACCCAGTTATTTGATACTATTTACAGTATGTGGCTATATGTGAAATGAATTAGTTAGAGCTAACTAATGGGGTGATTTTATGATAAACTGCAAAGAAAAAATTCTGATCAGTGCAATAGAATTACTTGATAATGAAATTGTTAGTGGTGTGACCACTAACAATTTGACTAAGCTACAAAACGTATCTGAGCCTGCATTGTATAGTCTATATGAGGGTAAACAGGAAATTCTCAATTACATTATAAAAGAATACGCAAGCTATATAGAATGGTAATTATTAAGCATGGTTGAAATTATAAAAAACAGGACAGGAAACAAAGAACTCATAAGACAGCAGAATATGATTCTTGAGGATGATTTAGTAGTAGAAATACGAGAGGGTATTAATATATATGATTATTCTTAATAATCAAAGGGAGATTCTTTTTGTGAATAAGCAACTTTCTCAGCGGAAGTCTTATCAAAAAAAATGATGATAGCGTGGTGATTAAGTTTAATATTAAAGATACAGGAATAGGGTTAACCCAAACAGAATTAGGTAAGTTGTTTAAACAATTCACTCAAGTAGAATCTGATACCACAAGAAGCTATGGCGGTACTGGACTTGGTCTATCGATATCTAAACAATTAACTGAACTTATGAGTGGGACTATAGAAGTAACAAGCCAGAAGAATGTAGGTAGTGATTTTTATTTAACCTTACCTTTCAAGTATAATTCTAACTATCAGGTTGAGCCTAGACGACCTTCATTTCATAATTTTAGAGCAATGATTGTTGATGATAGTCAAACTGCATGTGACGTGTTAGGATACTACTTAGGTCTATATACATCAGATATAGATATATGTTTTTCTGGTGAAGAAGCTGTAGATCTATATGAACAAGCTGATAATCAATATGATATTATTTTCATGGACTGGAAGATGGCAACCATGAATGGCATAGAAGCTTCAGAAAAAATCATGGCGCTAGATCGTGCTCATAAAACCAAGATAGTCCTAGTTACTGCGTATCTAAAGGAAGAAGTACTTACAGCAGTAGATGAGCAAAACATAGATGGGTTTTTATATAAGCCTGTAACGCCGTATGATTTGGAAGGTGTACTTAATAAGATCTATTTAGATACCTATGATTTGGATAATAAAGATAACAAAGAAAATAATCTAGACCCAG
>JAQICP010000119.1 GCA_027858555.1 Vallitaleaceae bacterium | reverse complement strand
CAGTGCTTTCTCATGTTCGCGAATAGCCACTAATGCGGACCCGCCTCGGTTAGCGAACTGAATATTGTAAAACGCGTGTTAGATGAAGTTTATAACGGTAACTATAAAGAAACATCTTTCAATACATTTGCATTCTTATATATATATTCAATTAAAGAAAGTATTGTTAATACTAATGCTATCAATATTACTCCGCCTTTGACAAAATTATATAATTCATTGTTAACCTGTATTAATAACATACATATCATTATCATTTGAATGGTGGTTTTATACTTTCCCATTCTTGCTGCAGCAATAACTATGCCATTATCCGATGCTACAAGTCTAAACCCACTAATAATGAATTCTCTAGCAACTATTATTACCACTACAACGGTATGAATTCTACCAATACCAAGTAAGCATATAATTGCGATGCAAACTAAGAGTTTATCTGCTAATGGATCCAAAAACTTTCCGAAATTTGTAACTAAATTATACTTTCTAGCAATCTTCCCATCTATTAAATCAGTGAGACTTGAAATAATAAATATTATTAGGGCTATAATATCTGTCATATCACCAAAGCATCTTGTAAGTAACACTAGTACAAAAAATGGAATTAGAATTATTCGTGCTATTGTAAGTTTATTAGGTAAGTTCATTGTATTCTCCTTGTATAATTTAATAATAAAATTTCGACTTATCGAGTACATAGTTATAAATTTCATCTAACGGTTGCGGTTTGCGATGCCAGTGAGCTTACAGGGTCCGCTCATGTTCGCGAATAGCCACTAATGCGGGTCCGCCTCAGTTAGTGAACTGAGTATCGCAAAACGCGTGTTAGATGATGGAGTGATATCACCCTCCAACACCAATCCTAAACACTAGGTCTTTAATCTATCATATTACTCAACACCCTTAATATTACTCGATTTCGCTGTTCTCAATTTCCTAGTATTGGTTCAATGTACTCATTAATAAATTTTATTCTATCTTCAACATTGTGCTTAAAAAGAGAAGCGATAGAAATCACTGTGTTTTTCTCAGTATTGATATAGATTACGTTTCCTCCGTCCCCCATAGCTGCATAGATACGCTCTTTACCATCAATAATCCACCATAAATATCCATAATGAAGATTAATTTTTTTCCATAGACTATGTTCCTTTGTACTCTCGTTTATCCACCCTGCGGATACAATTCGTTTTTCATCCCACATTCCGTTATTTAAGTACAACTGGCCTATTTTGGCCATGTCTGATGGAGAGAGTGTGAGCCCCCATCCTCCTGAATTTATGCCAGTTGGGTCCGCAACCCAACCACTGATATTTGTAGCTTTGTTAAATGCGCCTTGTTCCTTAACAGTATGAAGAATAACATTACGCTCGACAGTAATTCCAAGTGGCAAGAATAAATTTTCGGTAGCGAAATCAAACACTGATTGCCCAGTTGCCTTTACCAGAATACCTGACAAAATATCTGGACCTACGAGTGGAGTGTATTTAAATTCCCCTATTTGTCCTTTACCGCCTAACAAATCAAGCGTGAATTTCACCCAATTATTGCTCATAAAATACTTTATGTATGTGTATGGCGCAAGCTTGTATTTATACGGAGCTGTCATTGTCAGTAAATCCTTGATTGTGATATCCTGGATTGTTTTTTCTCTATTCTTAACTGTATAATTCGGAAAAAAATCCAATACTTTCTGGTCCATACTTTTAATGTACTCTTTGTCCATGGCAATCCCAATCAATATGGAAATAATGCTTTTTGCAACCGAATAAACATGGATTCGGCTAGTGGATGTACATTGGTTAAAGTAGCTTTCATACTGCGTTTCACCATTTTTGAGCACAACTATTCCTGCTATATTACTATACTCATTCTTTATTATTTTTTCCAACTCTTTGATTTTATGTTCATTCATATAATCAATTTCTCCTTTAAAATTTTAATGGATATATCCTTAATACTAGAGTATATCCATTAAAAATACTTTGCAAGCCCCAATTTAAAAAAATTGCTTTTAGCATATTTCTGATATTGGATTATATGAAAAAAATTTACAAATCAAATCCCTATTCTAAATATTACATGCCACTTATATATTTTTGCATAATGACCCCGGAGTTGTTCTCTGAAATGATATCACTCTTTCATCTAACGGTTGCTGTTGACGATGCCAGTGAGCCTACAGTGCTTGCTCATGCTTGTGAGCCTGCGAACAGCTAATGCAAGTGCGCCTAGGTTGGCGAACTTGAGTATTATCAAAAGCGTGTTAGATGATGGATGCAATCGTCCCCATCCTATACCCCCACGAGCGAATCCATTAATTAGTATTCTCTCGATTTCAATTACTCTAAACTTTGGTTGAAATACTCTTCGATTGTTATCGAATACACTTTAGTCACTACATTCACTGGGTCATCATATTCAAACTCAAGCTTCATTCCATTCTTCTCAGCGACCCTCGCAGAAGAAAGATTAGTGAACTTCATATAAGAATAAATCTTTTGAAATCCAAGCGTATTAAACGCATAATCTTTACATGCTTGTGCTGCTTCTGTTGCATATCCATTACCTGTAAACTGCTTATTAATATGATACCCAATCTCTGGTATAAGAGTACCGTTGATATTCTGCATTGTTATGCCGCAGTCACCGATGAAGTTATTACCATTCTTTAGCTCAACGGCCCATAACCCAAATCCATGCTCTCTATACCTGTTAATATTCCGCTTAATCCAATCCTTCACTTCTTCCTTAGTGTATGGCTTCGGATAATGCTTCATTGACTCGGAATCCGATAGAATCTTATATAAA
>JAQICP010000351.1 GCA_027858555.1 Vallitaleaceae bacterium | reverse complement strand
GTGTAAATCGATAATCCTCACAATTGTAAGCCTGTATGAATACCTCTAATGCACTTCTGTTATCTTGATCTAACACCTCAATGGCGTAATTCCTTGAAGAGTGTCTGCTCTCAATGAGTGTTTCTATATCCTTTGTATATTGCATATTGTTCTCCTTTTGGATTAATTAATCCATTGCATTTAAATTAAACTGCTAATCTGCCACTCTTTTAAACGTATCTGGTCATTAATAATCCGCTTAGGATTCTCAATACACAAGGTTTTGGCCACTTCTTCTGAAAGATAACGCTTAATAATGTCATAAGCCTCTGTCATATGTGTAGGCCTTGTGTCTGCATCATGCGCATCGGTGGCTACCAATTGTACATACCCCTGTTTTATCCATTTAATGGCCAGTTTACGGGTCTTTTTGTCTATAATCCACCTACCGGTTATCTGTCCGTACAAACCGCGCTTAATCAATGATTCAAGCAACTCGCTATGGCTGATAAAATAGGGATACCGCTCAATATGAGCTAGAATAATCTGATAGCCTGCTAACTGTATCCTATATAACATATCCTCATGGATAGGATACAGTTTCATAAAAGGTAATTCAATTAATACATACCTCGAGCCCGCCATGGTATAAGGTTTATTAGCTTGGTTCTCAATAAGTGGCTTGATGGATTCTTCGTCTAGATATATCTCATTGCCCAGATGCAGTACTATCTCTAGTCCAGCTTTTTGGGCTTCTAATGTTAGTTTTTCGAATTCTATACCCACCTGCTCATTCTCATATCTGCCCATACGGTAATGAGGGGTAGCAATGATTTCTGTTACACCGTCAAGCTTTGCCATATGGAGCATTTTCAAAGACATCTCTAAGGTTTTTGGTCCATCATCAACCATAGCAATACAATGGGAATGTGTTTCAATCATATCTGCACCTCGCTCTACTATTATACTGTAACTATAAGAAAAAAAAAAGGGCAACTCCGTCATTATAACAGAGTTGCCCTTTTGTAATCTATTCTTTTGTTTTACGGTTTTTTTGCGTCGCTTAGACTTTGTGCCGTCCTCATCGACATTATAATAGCCACTATAGTAATAATAATATGGATTGCCTTTTTTGATCTTAACCTTGATCAGGATAACCCCTAAAATATTAGCATTGACTTTTTCTAGTGCTTTTCTACACTGTATAAGTGCAGCTTTCTTAGTTGTCTCAACTGATACGATTAAAACCGCGCCATCTACGAACCTAGATAGGCGGGCTGCATCCGTCACATGCAAGATTGGTGGGACATCAATAATGATGATATCATATACTTTTCTTGCGTCTGTGATCAACGCCTCAAGAGCCTTAGAACCTAGTAATTTAGTCGGTGATGGGGGAAGTGACCCTGCCGTTAATATATCTAGATTCTCTACTTCTTCTATCTGTTGCACATATAGCTCTAGTGGTTTCTTTTCTGACAAAATATTGGTTAAACCCGGAGATTGAGGGATCTTGAATAACTTAAATATGTGATTTTAGTCGCTTTTCGTACATATTATGTTCATTTTCTCTGTATAATTGTGACATTGACATGATGGAATCTAATTTCTGCAATAGTTACCACTGATTCCTTCATATTCACCACTGTTTTCACGACTTATTTGCCATTATATCGGTAATTAGATGCTTTGTCAATAAATATCTTTATTTTATTAGTAGTTTAGACATATATCTTTCCCGATATATTTTTTCAGATTGACTTATTAATCGGGATTTCTTAGGCTTTCAGCCCCATTTGTCATAATTTCTTTTGATACTGTGTGTATTTTTAACGCTATATGTGTACATATGATGAATATATTTTGTATTATATCAGATTATTTCATGTCTAAAAAATTAATGGCTTATGCTATATTTTGGTGTAAAAAAGAAGGTATATATATCATACCCTCCATCTTTACAACCGTTTTATATAATTATGATAGTCTACCAGTTATACTAGCTCTATTGCTTGCTTTAGCATTGCTATTAGATAGTTCCGGACACAAAAAAAGCTATTAAAATAGCAATGTTCACTATCTTAATAGCTAATGCTTAACTAGAAAAGTTCTGTCTGAACTAGATACTTTCTATCTGCTCTAAAAATGCTTCTATTGGCTGATTGCCTACTAATTCCTACTCATCATTAATGACAATCTTAGGTACGCCTGACACACCATGTTTTTGTGATAGTTCCATGAAAGTCTGAGCTTCTACCATTTCAGCATTCACGTTCTTATTTAACATTGCTAATTT
>JAQICP010000093.1 GCA_027858555.1 Vallitaleaceae bacterium | reverse complement strand
CGGTGCAAGATAATCAACAAGTGGCATATCTTGTACCTACCACCATATTGGCGCAGCAACATTACAATAACTTTGTTCAACGGATGAAAGACTTCCCCATCAGGGTTGAGATGTTATCCCGATTCAAGACTGCCAAAGAGCAGAAGTTGATTATCAACGATATCAGTCGAGGTTTGGTGGATATTGTCATCGGGACGCATCGCTTACTTTCAAAAGACGTGGTTTATAAAGAACTGGGGCTATTGATTGTAGACGAAGAACAACGATTCGGTGTTAAACATAAGGAAGTATTAAAACAAATCAAGGCGGATGTGGATGTGTTGACACTCACTGCAACACCCATACCAAGAACCCTTCATATGAGCTCGATTGGCATTAGAAGCATGAGCATATTAGAAGAGCCACCTCAAGAGCGACATCCGATTCAAACCTATGTGATGGATTATAATGAGGAGCTTGTAAAAGATGCCATATATCGGGAACTCTCTAGAAACGGGCAAGTCTATTATGTCTTTAATCGTGTTAAGGGCATAGATACGATTGCAGACAGAATAAGGGCAATGATACCGGAAGCCAGTGTGGAATTTGCTCACGGGCAGATGAGTGAGCGCCAGTTAGAGCATATCATGCTTGATTTTGTTAACGGGGATATTGATGTGCTGGTTTCCACCACCATTATTGAAACGGGCCTTGATATACCTAATACCAATACAATTATCGTTCATGACGCCGATAGAATGGGATTGTCCCAACTCTATCAGCTAAGAGGCCGTGTAGGACGCTCAAATAGGCTCGCTTACGCCTATTTGATGTATAAGAAGGATAAAGTGTTAGATGAGACCGCAGAAAAGCGTTTACAGGCCATCAGAGAGTTTACTGAATTTGGTGCTGGCTTTAAGATTGCCATGCGCGACTTAGAAATCAGAGGTGCTGGAAACATACTTGGTACCAGTCAACACGGTAGCATGGATACCGTTGGTTATGACTTATATAGTAAAATGTTAGAACACGCCATCAATCAGTTGTCAGATAAGCCCATTGAAGAAGAAGCCACCATGTCCATTGATGTGAACATAGATGCGTATATTCCAACAAACTATATTGAGAATGAAGTTAGAAAAATCGAAAGTTATAAAAAAATTGCTACCATTCGACATCAAGAGGATTATGATGAAATGATTGACGAATTACTGGATAGATATGGTGAGCCACCAAAGAGCGTTGTGAATTTATTACAGATTGCTTTGATTAAAGGTAAGGCCATAGAAGCCCATATTATTGACATCAAACAACAGGGATTCACCTATGTTGTAGCGGTGAAAAGCGATGCACCCATTGATCCTAATAAGATTCCAAAATTAGAAAAAGCATATGGAAAAAGACTCAAGTTTGTACTCAAAGGCAAGCCGCATTTTGTCTTCCAGATAGATATGGATGATAAACGATATGCACTTGAACAATTAAAGACACTGGTGACGAATATTAAAGGGTTAGAGATATTGGAAGGATGACATATGAAGACAATACTCAGTAAAACAACGTACACATTTGATGACCTTGTGGAAGTAATCAACATTTTGCGAGGTGACGGGGGTTGCCCTTGGGACAGGGAGCAGACCCACGACTCACTGAAGATGGATACCATAGAAGAAGCTTATGAAGTATTAGATGCCATCAATAACAAAGACGATGCTAATCTGAAAGAAGAATTAGGCGATTTGTTGTTACATGTGGTATTCCATGCACAGATTGCCACAGATGAGGGTAAATACAATATCGATGATGTTGCTTGTGGCATTGTGACAAAGCTAATAAGACGACATCCTCATGTGTTTGGGGTCGACCCTGCCAAAACATCAGATGAGGTTTTAGTCAACTGGGAAGTGATTAAATCTGAGGAAAAACAGAACCCGGCTTTATCGGTTGAAATGACACATATACCAAAAGCTTTACCTGCATTAATCAGAGCAAGAAAAGTTCAGAAGAAGGCAGCGAAAGTAGATTTTGATTTTGAAGACCACGAGCAAGTTTTCGAGAAGATCTATGAAGAACTTGAAGAATTGTAAATAGCCTTTAAGAATAAGGAGAAAAGCGAGATTGAAGACGAATTAGGCGATGTCTTGTTCTCAGTAGTTAATATTTCACGGTTTTTTGGCATTAATCCTGAATTAG
>JAQICP010000347.1 GCA_027858555.1 Vallitaleaceae bacterium | reverse complement strand
TGACAGAAGTAACTAATTAACAAGATAAAAGTTATCCGAGTAAAGAATATAGGAAAAGCCTCAATTGAGACATTTCCCCTATTCTACTAGGATAACTTTTTACTTAACTTTACCTATATTATCCGAGAACTCGGATAAACCTGGTCCGAAATAGGAGGGAATTATATGGCAGTAGATCCTGCAACGCTGAAAGCAGCAGCCAAAATTGCAACAACTGCTTTATCAGATGAAAAAGGGAGGCAGGCTATTTTGGTAGCCGCCCTTATTCCATTGCTCATCATATTATTGATAGTGTCATCACCTTTTGCAATCTTTTTTGCCATATTAAAAGGTGACGAAGAACAGATTTCAGTTTCAAGTATTTTATACGCGATGAAAGAAGATTTTCAGTATAATATCCAGTTAGAACAAAATGATACTACGGCAGATATTATCAATACGATAGTTATGGGAAGCGAAGATGGCAGTTTAATAGATAATTCTGAAGATGTGTTAATTGCCTATGCAGTGAAATACAATGTGACAGAGGAAAATGCAGAGCAAATGGCAGTTCTTTCAGATGACCAAGTAGCAAATCTCCAGCAAGTATATCTGGATATGAATATTATTACTATTACATCAGAAACAAAAACACAAGAAATAATGGTGACGTCTGTTAATAGTGAGTTTGAGACTGTCACGAAAACACAAACAGTTAGCATAACGACTAAGACTATCAATGTAGACTGTTTGACCGCTGAAGAAATTGGTATTATTTATAGTTTTGATGATATACAAACCCAGATGATTGCAGAAATGAGGCGAAGTGGATACGGTATCTTAGTTGCAACAGGTGATGTAAAAACATTTTTAACTAGAGAAGAAATAGAAGAAAGAAATAGTTACATACCTGAAGGTTTAGAACTGAAAGGAGAAGATCTCGCTGAAATGGCGAAAAGTATTGTTGGTCAGGTGAATTACTTTTGGGGTGGGAAAAGCACCGCTATAGGCTGGGACAATAGATGGGGTACTGATATGGAGGTAACTTCACTAGGAAGCCCTACAACCGGCACCATACGCCCATTTGGACTAGATTGTTCAGGCTTTGTAACCTGGGTATTTATTAATATGGGATTGCCTACAGAAACCATCGAAGAGACCATTGGTAATGGAACAATAGCTCAGTGGAATCATTCAAGTAGTATACCTGAAAGTATTGTCCTGCCAGGTGATTTAGCTATTATTGCAGTACCATATACGAGAAAAGTGAATCATATAGGGATTGTTGTAGGCAGAGATGAAAACGGCAGTATACTAGTAGTTCATTGTGCATCAGGAGCTAACAATATCGTTATAACAACAGCAGAGAGTACTGGATTTGTACACTTCAGAAGACCTGCTGTCTTGATGGATTAGAAGGAGGAAAATGATGGGTCAGATAGTACCAATTATTATGATATTAATTTGTTGCGGCAGTGGAGCAGGAGCTTGGTTCTATATGAAAAAGTCTAATGGAAAGACTGTGGATACTAAAACACAACAAGAACAGACAGCTCAAGAGTTTGTTAATGTGAAAGATATTCATGATCGATTTTTGTATACAAGAGATTGACAGGTAATTGCATATATTAAGATTAATCCCATTAGTATCGATCTATTTTCAGACATGGAAAAGGAACAGATATGTAGGTTGCTAACGGCAGAATTGTCAAGTCTGCAAAAGCCTTTTAAGTTTTTGGCTGTATCAAGACCGGTGGATATTACGCCATTGATTAATGAGTATACGACACTATTAACTGAAACGACAGACCAGAGACAGAAGGAGCTACTTAGGAATGAAATGATGGTAATGAGTAATTACGCTGTGTCTGGCGAAGTAGTAGAGAGGCAGTTTTATATCATGTTGTGGACAAGATATCGAGCAGGTATAGAACAAGATTTGCTTAAAGAGTGTAGAGAGTTTTCTAACAAGTTTGAGAGCGCAAACATTAGGTGTGATATAATAAAAGAACATGAAATTGTTAGGTTATGTAATCTAGTAAATAATCCAGCATATACATACTATGAATAATTAGGAGAAGTATTATGAAAGTACTTAATAATCTAAAGGAAAATCATTTCACTCATATACTAAACATCTTAGAAAAAATGGATGAGTTATTAATTGTAAGTCCATTTTTGATGGATGATTTTGAAGAATTTCTCTATGAAGCAAAAGTAATGGGAATAAAAAAAGTTACATTGATAACAACATTAAAGGATAATACATCAGATTTACTTCATAAAGCTGATTCTTTGTATTCTTTTAGTGTTAAGTGTTTAGAGCACAATATTCAAGCGGTAATTAAGATTGACAATAGTTTACATGGTAAAATATATATAACTTCAAGTAATGGTATACCGTTTAAAGGCATTATCACTTCTGCTAATTTTACAAATGCGGGTTTGAATAGGAATCATGAATGGGGTGTACTACTAGATGAATCTTCTGAACTTATAGAAGTGATTAAAGATGTAAATAATGTAAGTAGTAATCCTTTGTCTAAGAAAGCATTGGAGGCAATAGTAAGTGATATTGATAGGTATATTAAAGTACATGGCGAAAATAAAGAGCCTAAGATTAAGTTGAGTGTTAGAAAATATATTAATGGAGATACTGAAAAGAAGAAAGGAAGAAAGAAATATTTCTTCAAACCGTTAGGATCATCTGATGAACCATTTACGATAGACAGAAAACTAAGTGAAGATAAGCAAGTCATACATTTTTCCAAAAGAAGGCCAAGAGCAGTTGGAGTAGGCGATATACTTATTTGCTATGCAGTTGGAGTAGACACCAAGTTGTTAGGATATTTTGAAGTAATAAGTGAACCTAAACTAATTGAAGTAGAAGGTGAAAGATGGCCTTGGCAGGTAGAAGTTAAAAACTTAGACCCAGAGTATAGTAATAACTGGGGTATTAGGAATATTACTATCAACGATACAATTGAAAGTTATCCAACTGATTTACCACTTACAGCTGTAGGGAGAAGGTCTATAGGAACTCTTCAATGGGGGTCTGATAAACTGGAAT
>JAQICP010000067.1 GCA_027858555.1 Vallitaleaceae bacterium | reverse complement strand
GTTACTTTACAACTAGCAAAACCTTTCTCATCAAACTCTAAACGATGGCCGTATTCACTCACCCATCCAATTTGTGATGCTGGATTACCAACGACTAATGCATATGCCTTTACAGGCTTTGTAATTACGGCTCCTGCTCCAATTAATGCATAGGCTCCTATTTCGTTGCCACATATAATCGTTGCATTAGCACCAATACTAGCACCCTTTCTAATTAGAGTTTCTTTGTACTCCTCTTTTCTAACAACATGACTACGAGGGTTTACTACATTGGTGAATACCATTGACGGACCTAAGAACACATCATCTTCGCATATAACACCCGTATAAACTGAAACATTGTTCTGTATTTTTACATTTTTGCCCAATACTACATCTGGAGAAATCACTACATTCTGCCCAATGTTACATTTTACACCAATAACACAGCCAGACATTATGTGTGAGAAATGCCATATTTTAGTACCGTCACCAATCTGGCAACCATCGTCAATATAACTGGATTCGTGTGCGAAATAAGACATGTATTGATTTTTTAAATATCCCGTCAGCTAAAGCAGACGGTAAAAAAATTATAGTAAAAACTCCAAAACTGCATGCGCAATATGCTTTAACTCATCTTCGGTTAATTCTGTATGCATTGGCAAAGATAATACAACTTTTGATAATTCTTCGGCTATTGGAAAGTCTCCAACCTTATATCGAGCATTTTGATAGGCCTTTTGCAAATGTAGAGATATGGGATAATAAACCATGCTAGGAATACCCTTTGACGCTAAGTGTTGTTGCAATGCTTCTCTATCAACATCTATTAGTTTGATAGTGTATTGATGAAAAACATGAGTAGAATTAGAAGCAGTAATGGGTGTCACTATCTTTTCGCAATTTTGAAAAGCATTGTTATAATACTTCGCTGCTTGTAGTCTGGAGGCATTATAACTGTCTAAATGCTTTAGCTTCACATCTAATACTGCAGCCTGTATGCTATCTAATCTAGAGTTTACACCTACGACATCGTGCTGATAACGCACTTTCATACCATGGTTTGCTATCGCTCGCATTTTCTCAGCCAATATATCATTATTAGTTAAAATTGCACCGCCATCACCATAGCAGCCTAAATTTTTTGATGGAAAAAATGAGGTACAGCCAATATCACCCATACATCCTGACATGGCACTTTTACCATTTGAAAATGTGTAGGAAGAACCGATTGATTGACAGGCATCTTCAACAATTGAGAGATTGTTCTCTTTTGCAAGCGCTATCAATGCTTCCATGTCTGCATTTTGACCAAAAAGGTGAACTGGAACTATCGCTTTTGTTTTAGGAGTAATGGCTTTTTTAACGGCCTCTATGGACAAACAAAAAGTAGCTGGATCGACATCAACAAGTACCGGAGTTAATCCTAATACAGCAACAACCTCAGCAGTAGCTATAAATGTAAAAGTAGGTGTAATAACTTCATCTCCTGGCTGCAAGTCTAAGGCCATTAAAGCTATTTGCAATGCATCTGTCCCATTACCTACAGGAATTACATGCTTAACGCCTAAGTATGCTTCTAGATTCTGTTGAAACTCTTTAACTTTAGGTCCCTTTATAAAAGACGTAGTATCTATAACGTCTTGAATTCCTTTGTCAACTTCTGATTTTATTTTTTGATATTGACGCTGTAGGTCAACCATTTGAATATTCATAATTTTCTGTGCTAAAAACCATGGAATTAGACCATAGTTTGGATAAAAAGCCCGTTGGGCAAGATATTAATCGCTAATCTCTTATCGTTTATTAAAAACCATAATTTAAACCTACTGTAATAGTAGTATTTTTACCCTGAAGATATGTTGGTGTATACATCTGCCTATATTGATCGGCTGTTTGCCAAACTTCTCCTGGAACTAATGCACCAGCAATATCACTTGTTTGAATATTGCTCCAATCAACTTGTAAAATAATATTCGCATTGTTAAACACCTCATACATGTCTTTTAAAGAAATTGTCTCATTAGTCCACACCACATCTTTCATAAAAGGTTCAGAAATAATACCTAATATATTTTTTCTTATATATTGATAGTCATTTCCGTGTTGAGCATGGGTGTAAGAGAGTAGAGTTGATAAGCGTGAAATAGGCTTATAGCTAAATGCTAGATACAGCTCTTGAGCATTGTCTCCCAAATAACTACCCAGTTGATATCCATTCGAAGTATAATCTAAGAAGGCATAAGAATGCTTGTAACAAATAATATCATTGCTAGTAAACTCAGCAG
>JAQICP010000346.1 GCA_027858555.1 Vallitaleaceae bacterium | reverse complement strand
AGTTGTTCCTCAATGAACATCTGCATGCGAGCGACCGCTTTAATCTGCTCTTCATTAGACATACCATCACCTCCACTAGTAGCTTAACATGAGTACTTGATTATTTCTTGACCCGGATTGTCCACTTACTAATCTACTGATGAATTGGTGATCAATCATTATACTCAAGCGCAATGTTTTATAGTCAGTATATCTCGATATTGGTTACATAGAGTATTTCACATGCACCATTTCCCTTATCTGTCCTGGTATCGCTACTAGACCAATCCCCATTATCAAAATGAACAACCGCTAGATACCCTTCAATTAATATCAAATCATTCTTGCCAACTTTCTTAAGTCGCCTCTCTATGACAACATTTTCAGGGATTACATGGGTATTGGCTGAATGTTCTCCAATATAATCACTACTGACATAAGAATCCCCTGTATAGCGATAATAATACCATCTATTGGACTGTGAATAACTAATCTCATCATCGACATCGGCCGCATTTAGATCACCCCAAGTTAAAACGAAATCTCTTGGTGATAGAACTGATGCACCATCTGATGTATACTTTTTGACACCTTTGACACCACAAAGCGCACTATAGCTGGCAAAAAGCGTCATACTCACCTCTTGCCCTTCATTATCCATATATGAAACCGTGAATGGCTCAATTGCCACTTGTACTGGTTCATCTAGATGGTCTGGACCATTATAGGGATGATTAACAATATCGTATACAACAAATCCGCATATAATTATCACTATGGCTATAGCTATTTTGTAAATTGATCTCATATGACCACCTCCTGTCTATTGAATAATTGAATCTTAGGACGAAAACGAGTGCCTATATTACTATTATTATAACATTTTTAACTAGCTTAGAAAGACATAATAAAACAGCCCAATACCCATACAGGACATCCGGCTGTTAGTTGCATACTTTCTGACTTATATATATATCTACAAAATCATCTTTTCCAATCTTTCTTTAGCAGTCTAATCTCTTCTTTAAATTCGGCAAGTGGTTTTTTCCAAAAGTTCACTTTGTCCCCTTCCATTAAGGGTCTATTTGCCTTAAGTTTTAATTTTCTTTTTATGATTTTTCCTAAATAACCACCTCTGAACATTTTGGGTTCATAGGATATAATGAAAGCATCAGGCTCATGTCGAATAACAGTTTTAACTAACTCATCTTCTCTATTTCGTTTAGTTAGTATATCTAACCTCAATCTATTGCCATTGTATCCTTCCCCTATATAGGCTGTAACACCATACCCAGTTTCTCTTAATTCATTAATCAATATGGTGTTCTCATGATTTATATTCACTTGAAGGCTTGAATAACCTAGTGCCAGCTTCTGTTCAATAAATATACCTGCCACTAACCCCATAGAAAATCCAGTTGCATAAACAACCATTTCTATTAGAGATTGTTCTCCTGATAATACAATAGCAATCCCAAATATATAGACAACAGCTTCAAGAAAACCAAAAATCGCAGTTAAGACCTTTAAGCTTTTCACCATTGATATTGTTCTTAATGTCAGCATTGGAACGTAACATAATTGTACAAGCAAAATTAGTAGTAATTTGGGCATATTTCCTCCTTCATATCCTGTGCTTTTTTAGTTATTTATTAGTTCTATGTAAAGTCGATTATTTAAAAAAGCACTTTAACTCATATTGAGTTAGAGTGCTTAGATTCCGCCAATAGCTCACCTGATATTATCTATGACCTGCCTAGATAACAGTGTGCATGACCATTAATCCTACACAAATCCCAGTTCAAATACATTTTCATAAATATTATGCCATATGATAAGCTTGTTAAAGGCCACTCTTGCATCTATCACTTCATGCCTATGCATATTAACACTAAAAAAGTATTTAATCAAATTACTTTAAAACATTTATCGCAGTAGTTATTATTGAACACCTTGAGGGCGTCTATATCTTGTATCAGAAGTACAAACCATGTTTATATCTTTTAGGTAGTGAGTAATACTTTTGCATTAGTTTATTTTGTCATATACTTTATGCACGCACTCGAACCTTCTTTTCTGCACTGCTACCACTCTCACCAAATCCCCTTGTTCAACAAGTAACTCTGCCAAGGTAATATTACTTCTTCATTTGTATCATCAATCTTTAGTACTTCTTCGAGCTGTGCTATAGATTTTTTGTAATTGTCGGCATCTATGTCCTTATAGGGTTTCTCTGATTTGCTTTTCATGTCGACACCGCTATTGGCTAGCCATATAATAGAAAATGCCACTGCTGCTATACTCGCCGTAATAATAATTGTGATGATTATTTTTTTGACATGCCTCTCCCTTTGCTACACTGAGCACACTCATTGTTACATGCCATTTGTTCTTATCCATAATTATCTCTTTAAACTGACTTGTTAATCAAGATAATTCACCCAGCTACCTCATTGACAGGATAATAAACACATCTGCTTCATTATATTATACCTTTATTCAGATAGCAACTTTCAGGCCATCCTCACTATACTTACTTTCAGGCCTATTATCAATTGTCATTACCCTGTTATTTTCATATATCTATATGTTCTTAATAATATTTAATTAAAATTCAATACTTTATACTTGACCTTAAAATAACTAAGGTGTATATTAATTATATTAATATTAATATTGTGTATGTTAATATGCCATCAGATTTTATGATATTTTAGGAGGTACTTATGAATTTAACCATATTAAAGAAAAAAAACTTTATTCTACTTATGCAATCTAAGTTTGTTTCACAATTGGGTAGTGTTTTACAAACTTTTGCATTATCACTATATGTATTAAACACCTATGACTCTGCTACGCTATTTGCTAGTGTTTTAATGATTGGCATGATACCTCGTATATTACTAGGTCCTATAGCTGGTGTATTTGTTGATTGGTTTGACCGTAAAAAAATCATTATTTTACTTGATGTAGCTAATGGTGCCATTGTAGCTTTGGTAGCCATACTGTATTTTACTACAGGAACATTACCACTTTGGGCAATCTACAGTTTAGTTTTGGGGTTATCACTTATAAACCTAATGTTTGCACCTGCCATTTCAACCGTTATACCGACCATTATGTCTGATGAAGAATTATTTGATGCTAATACAATTGATCAATTCATTATGACTATAGCCAATATATTAGCGCCTATCATCGCTGGTATTTTTATGGGACTCACAGGTATTGGAATCATACTTGCATTCAACTCACTTAGTTTCTTTATTTCAGCGGTTACCGAATCATTTATTAAAATTCCAAAACTGAATCTACAGCATGAGAAATTAAGCTATCAAGTTTTTAAGGAAGATTTTATGGATGGCCTACGCTTCTTTCTTAATATAAAAGTCCTTTTAAAACTAATGATTATGAGCTTAGTTTTAAACTTTGCACTAAGTCCTATCTACTCCGTTGCGGTGCCTTATATTTTAAAAAAGGTTTACTTCGTAACAGATATACACTTTGGTATGTTTGAATCCATCGTTGTCGGTGCTTCGATTATTGCCATGCTTGTTGCTGGTTGGGCATCAAAACATTATACTATCGAAAAAATAATTCGTATTGATATTGGTTTACAACCTATATTGGTAGGCTTTATTGCCTTAATCAGTACTACTTGGTTTATCAATATGTTTACTGGATATGCCATTCCTTTTGCATCTATGATCTTGATTACTTGTATAATAATAATTATTATTACGATTGGTAATATTGCTATTCATACCATGTTTCAGAAGATTGTTCCTAAAGAAAAATTAGGTAGAATTGGTACAGTTGTTGGTACGATTAGCGCTGGTGCCATGCCTCTGGGACAAGGATTAATGGGGCTAGCTATAGATGCCATGCCTGTATGGATTGCCATTGGTATATCCGTTTTTATCATGGCATTAGCAAGTATTTATACTGTTATTTATTTTAAAGATGGGTTATTTGATGATCTTTCTAATAAAGCGAAATTGACACCTGTTAAGAATTTCTAGTTGGAAATTATGGAAAAGATTCCGACATACCCCTACATTTTAAAAGGGGACGTCTCAATTTATTGATGCACTTATAGATTTCATTGAAGAAGTTGAAGTCATGTCTTCCATAGAAAATAGTGACTCTAATGACATACAACCAATTATATGAATATGGATAATAAAGAAACTGCTTGTCATTGTAAGTCATTTGGTTTTGATATATAATATAAATTATATTTAACATAAGAGGCGACTATGTTTAATACATCTTGTGAAGAAAGCATTAAACGAGTTGTAGTATATACAAAGGTATCATCTGCAGAACAAGTAGAAGATCTTTCACTCGACAAGTAGAGGAAGGGCCTTACAGATTGCGCAAAAAAATTCAGGTATCACGCTTCACACTTCAATTTTCATCTGATAAAGTCGGCAAGTTTGTTATAGATTTTTCTAAATCATAAGACGCTTGTTTTTCTTATGAT
>JAQICP010000064.1 GCA_027858555.1 Vallitaleaceae bacterium | reverse complement strand
TGACTACATAATTACTTTTCAAGAAAAAAAGGGTGATGTATTCCATTCTATTCGTGAAAGAATCCAATTGAATCAAGGTAAAGTTCGGTCCCTTTCAAATGATTACCTATATTACATATTACTGGATGCTTTAGTTGACAACTACTTAGATGTCTTAGAATTAATGAAACGCAATATTAATATGCTAGAAGAAAACATCATCAATGAAGACCAATTAGATATAAAGGATATTCACAATTTGCGCAAGACGTTACTTTTCTTAAGGATTACAACAACACCTTTTGAAAAATTCATTGGCGCTCAGCGCGAAAAAAAAGACCCTACTTTTTTAAGTATAGATCCAATTTATATTGAAAATTTGTATGATCATGTGAAAGAATCGGCTAATGAAGTAGTGCTTCAAAAAGAAATGGTGGATGCTTTATTCGAGAACTATATGTTTAATAATAGTAATGATATGAATAAGATTATGACGACACTAACCATTTTTTCTGCTATATTCATACCGTTAACCCTTTTAGCGGGCATTTTTGGCATGAACTTTCAGCATATGCCAGGTCTTAGTAATCCTAATGGATTCTATGTATTTCTAATCACTGGTGGCGTTCTAATGATATCAATGATTGGTTTCTTCAAAGCTAAAAAGTGGTTTTAAGCGTTTTTGAATGCTACCAAATGACCTTCTTGTAATTCTCTAGGCTCGATGGTAATACCATTAATCTTTTCGATTTTTTTAAGGAACTGTTTTTCGTTGTCAGTGATGATGGATATGGCAGTTCCTTTTTCACCGGCTCTGCCAGTTCTACCAACTCTGTGAATATATTCATTAAGGTCCCCTGGAATATCCATATTAATGACATGAGACATACCTTGAAGATCCAGACCTCTTGCTACTAAATCTGAAGCGACTATGATAGTTGCCTTATCGCCCTTGAATGCATCCAGGGCTTTTTTTCTGTCACTTTTTGAGGCGTTACCAAAGATACAGACAGATGTGATCTTGTGATAATTCAATCGATCGGTCACTTCTTGTATCAGTTCGTTTTTATTCAAAAACACAATTGCCTTAGTGGGCTTAGTTGCGTGAATGACTTTTCTAAGAACATTGATCTTATCCCGTCTTGTTGATGTGACATAGATATGCTCGATGGCGGTATTGATTTTTTCTTTAGCAAGGCGAATAATTATTGGGTCTTTCATAAATGAGGAAGCTTTTTCTATGGCATCCTTACTTATTGAAGCGGAAAAGGCTAGAATCTGTCTTTCGCGCAAGGTCGTTTTAATAACAGCCATAACACCTTGGATACTATGAGGGCTGAGTAACTTATCAGCTTCATCAATAACGATGGTCTTTACAAGGTGTGCTTTGATTTTTTTGAGCTTTATAAGTTCGTGTACCCTACCAGTGGTTCCTACAATAATATGTGGCTTGTTTTTTAGATTATCTAATTGCCTTTTTATATTCACATTACCCATGATAGAAACAGTTCGAATGGGGTAGTCTGAAGCTTTGGCAAAATCCCTAATCACAGAGCTAATCTGAACAACCAGTTCATGTGTAGGAGCCAGTATCAAGGTATGTAGGTCATTTGAATTAACATCAATACGTTCAAATGCAGGTAATACATAAGCGAGTGTCTTGCCACTGCCAGTTACTGCCTCAGCGATTAAATCCTTGTTTTCTAAAGCGGGTCCAATGGCTGACATCTGAATGGTAGTTGGAATTGTGATAGCTTGTTTTTCTAGAGCTGTAATAAATTGTTCTCGTATATTTAACGATTTAAAATCTTGCATGTGATTGCCTCCGATATGTGTTAACATGATGATTTTATATCGTACTCATAGGTTTGTCAATGTTTAGAGCACTATAGAAGCCTAATTTCAGCTCATCCATAACTTCTTTAACGGTTGAGATTCTATCTACAAAGTAAGCACCGGCACCAACGAAGATTAATCCTTCATCTAGTCTGCCTTCAACTGCGTTAATTAAAGCGGTTGTAATACAGAAAACTGTTTCAGCAGGGTTGCACTTATGTAGACAGAAGTAGCATTTATCCACTTTGATCCGCTTAAGACGTTCCACTTGTTTCAGGAAAGGATTGTTCAGGGCTCTACCAGGGAGACCAACCGGACTCATCATGATCTGGATGTTTTCTTTTTTAGCATTGATATAGGCCTCTTTAAATGGTGTAGATGCATCGCACTCTTCAGTTACGACAAAGCGCGTACCAAGTTGTACGCCTGAAGCACCGGCATCCATTATATTAGAAATGTCACTGGCGGTTAAAAGACCTCCAGCTGCAATGATAGGTATTTTGATATTAAGTGAAGTCAAATATTCTTTTAATTCAATCACGATATCTTTGAGCTTTTGAGTGGTATGATTGTATAATTCATCGAATTTGAAGCCAAGATGACCACCAGCTTCAGAACCTTCTACTATAATAGCGTCTGGTTCTACGTCATAATCTCTCTTCCAACTTCTAAGAATCAGTTTTGCAGCTCGTAGGGATGATACTATGGGAACAATCTTCACTTTAGATCCTTTAACAAGACCGGGGAGTTCTATTGGTAGTCCGGCTCCTGAAATGATCAAATCGATTTTTTCTTCCACAGCTACCTTGACGAAATCAGCATAGTTTTTCATGGCAACCATAAGGTTAACACCTATAATGCCACCTGGTGCGTCATGTTTTGCTTTGATGATTTCACGCCTTAAGGCACGTTTGTTGGCTTCTAGTGGGTTAGTAGCAAAATCTGCTTCCAGGTATCCAATCTGAGCACCAGATATGACACCGATGCCACCTTCGTTGGCTACAGCTGCAGCAAGACGAGACTTTGAGACACCGATGCCCATACCGCCTTGTATAATAGGAATAGGTATATTTAGATTGCCGATTTTTAACATTTTAATATCCATTTTTTTATTACTCCTTTTGAGTACTTTGATTATCAAAGTAATTTCATATAGTGTACCATACAACACGTAGTATTGAAAGCTATATGTAGTGGTTTTACAAAAGTTTAATAAATAGTCACAGTTAATTCATTAAATATCTTTATAATAACTAATAGCCATGTTTATGGTAGTTTAACGAGGAAAACAGGTATGATTTGGAAAAAAATAAAGATAATTTGATTTTTCGCTTGCAATTTGAATGAGAACATGATACTATGACATAGCACTTGAACTTCATATAAGAATTTTGATAAAATTGATATTGATATAGTTTCCAACCATTGGAACGTGGATTACCGATTTAAAGAATACTTAGAAGCGCAATACAGCAAATAAAAAAAATCGGAGGAAACGATTATGAATGGTACAGTAAAATGGTTTAATGGAGACAAAGGATTTGGTTTTATTACAGCAGAGGACGGAACTGACGTTTTTGCTCATTTTTCACAAATCAACAAAGATGGCTTTAAGACCCTTGATGAAGGCGAAAAAGTTACTTTTGATTTAGCTCAAGGCCATAAAGGCCCACAAGCTGAAAACATTACTTCAGTAAGCTAATTTAAAAAACCAAAGACCAAGTAATCTATGATTATTTGGTCTTTTTTTTATGTAACAGGATAGTTCTAAGCTAATAGGATAGTGCTTTAATATAGCGAATATCTAGTAGGCGACGCTTAAATGGAATGCCTATAATGAACGCCTACAAACAACGATGCAAAATAACTATATTTTGTGTGTATATGTGAGGAGAAATATAATGAATGAAATACCTAATTGTCCAAAATGTAATTCCGAGTACGGTTATGAAGATGGCAGTCTTATTGTATGTCCTGAATGTGCCCATGAATGGCAACTTGATGACAATACAAGTAAGGAAGATGAATCTGTTGTAAAAGATTCTAACGGTAATATATTAGCAAGTGGTGATAGTGTGATCCTTACTAAAAATCTAAAGGTGAAAGGCAGCACATCAGATTTGAAAAAGGGTACTAAGGTTAAAAATATTAGACTAGTGGACTCGGATCATAATATTGATTGCTGGATTGATGGCTATGGTAGTATGGCACTGAAGTCTGAATTTGTAAAGAAAGGGTAGTCATTAATCGTATGAATCTTAGAAAAAAATTCATATGGATTGCGAACAGGGAAGTCGCGATAGATACAATTATGGATTATTTGAATTGCTTCAAATCATATTGTGTTAACACTCTCCCAGACAGCAAGTAACTTATTAATAAAAACGTAGGTGCAACAGCCATAAAAGCCGCAATATATCTTGATATAACAATTAGTATACTTAAACCACCGATAATCATAATGATTAAGAAAGATGTTGGAAAATGCTTGATTGTTAAAATGACAGCATATTTTACGGCTTTTTTTAGTTTGAAATCAGTATGAGATACTAGAGCTATGAAATATGGTGCAACTAATATGAGATAAAAAATAACAACATAATATAGTATTGTTAGCCAACTAGGCATATGACCTGCTTCTATTAGAAAAATCGAAAAAATTGAGGTTAAAATAATCAACATTGATAGGATGCCACCTATTAGTGATACTTTGAATTTGTTTTTAAAAGTTCTGAAAAATGTACGCATGGGTGAGTCGTAGGAGTTGCGGATACTTTGATTGACTGAAGTATATAAGGCTACATTCGCAGGACCGCTTAAAATACCCAAACTTAATAAAATAATTATAATCCATAAGAGATTAACCATTAGTAAATCGAACATCACGGTACCATATCGTTGGAATGGTCCGTCTATATCAAAAAAATTCATAAAAACCTCCTTATTATTAAGCACAAATGGTAGTATAACATATGAATATGAAGAATACTATTATAAAAATGTATACAGCATATTGATATACTCTATGTGAGTAATCTAATATGCCTGTCTATCAGTAATCTAAAATGCATTCGTAAAAGCTGGATTCATTGCTATATACGGTCATACTAGTTATAATGCTTTTTCTACCTTTATATGGGCAATATTCGCTTCGTAGAATTCTTCGCCGACAATCTGAAAACCAGCCTTTATATATAGAGTTAGAGCATCTTTTTGGGCGTGTAATTTAATTGTCTTATAATGTTGTTGCCTGGCGCTAATGGTACAATACTCAATTAGGGCAGAAGCAATTGAGAGATTTCTAAAACTTGACAATACAGCCAATCGTTCTAATTTCACCGTTGTATCCGATACGGATCTAAGTCGTACTGTACCAGCCGGCACATGATTAAAATAAGCAATATAATTGGATGCTAGGTCATCTCTACCATCGAAATCAATTTTCCTTGCGACACCTTGTCCTTGTTGAAATACTTCAGTACGGATGGCATGGCATTCTCCTAAGATGTTCTCACTAGTTGCCAGTTTAATTTCTAATTGGGACAGAGCTTGCTCATGTATAGCCATATTGGTGTTTGTGAGCTCAGTGAATCTACTAAGAACAGCGGTAAGCATTGAAAGCTCTTCTTTTGATACTTCTTTATGAAGCATACGTAATAGATATAATTCGAATCGTATCAACTCCGGGTAGATAGCTAGACCCCTTTGGGTTGGAAGAACTGCTAACTTGCGGCTATCATCAGGATTACGTTCTCTTTTAATATAGCCATCACGTTCAAGTTTTTGGATTGCTCTTGTTGTGGTGCTTTTATCCACGCAGATCAGATCACTTAAGTCTTGCTGACTAATGCTGGGATGTTCGCATATACGCATTAAAAACATGAATTGGCCTTTTTGAAGATTAAGATTTTTATATTTTGTATCACATAATGACTGAATCTGTCTAGTAAAACTACCAATATGGCGGAGAAGATGCATCTTCGTTTCATCACCTGATACTATTGTTTGGTTAGGTTGTATGATAGTGTTAAGTGGTGGCATATCGATATGTGAATCTGAACTAATAGATGTTTTTTTATTTACAGGTTGATTACTGGTATGGTCGTTGATCTTTTTTTTTGAATTATTTAGCATAAAGCCTCCTAAAAAATTGATACTCTAAATATATACATATATAGTTGTAATGTCAACTATTATTTTTTGGTAATTTGCAACTTGGTCTTTGACACTTTACCTTAATCGGGGTAGAATAAAAATATGTGTTTTGGGGATTGTTTAACGATTTTGATTGCTAAAGGAGATTATTATGGATAAAGCTTATGTAAGTTTTGAGGTGGTTACAGAATTTGTAACGGAGGTATTTGTAGCTTATGGTATACCTGAGGATGATGCGAAGATATGCGCCGATGTGTTAATAGCATCTGATAAAAAGGGCATTGATTCTCATGGCGTAAACCGTTTCAAACCCATCTATTTAGATCGAATCAAAGCAGGTATACAAAAACCGGTTACTGAATACGAGATAATTCGTGAAACCCCAACAACAGCTGTTGTGGATGGACATGATGGTATGGGTCAAGTGATTGGGTTTAAGTCAATGACCATGGCAATTGAAAAGGCAAAAAAATTCGGCATGGGTATGGTAGCAGCGCGTAATTCGACTCACTATGGTATTGCAGGGTACTATGCTGAGATGGCGGCTAAAGCTGGCTGTATAGGCATCACAGGCACTAATGCGAGGCCTTCAATCGCGCCTACCTTTGGTGTGGAGAACATGCTTGGTACTAATCCACTGACTTTTGGGTTTCCTACAGATGAACCTTTCCCCTTTTTACTCGATTGCGCCACTTCTATCACACAAAGAGGCAAGATTGAGTATTTTGCCAGAGTTGGTAAAGACACACCGGCGGGTATGGTTATAGGGCGTGATGGAGGAACTATGACCGACTCCGATCAGATATTAGAGGATCTGGTTGGTGGCAAAGCGGCCCTTGCACCACTTGGCGGCATCGGTGAAGAACTAGCTGGGTACAAAGGTTATGGTTATGCTACAGTCGTAGAGATATTATCTGCAGCCCTTCAACAAGGCAACTTTCTTAGAATGTTAACTGGACTGGGCGAGCAAGGGGAAAAAGTGCCATTTCACTTGGGACTCTTCTTTATTGCCATAGATACTGAAGCCTTTATGGGACTTGAGAGCTTTAAAGAGACCACAGGTCAGATTCTGAGGGATCTTCGTGGTTCAATGAAAGCACCAGGTAGTGAGGCCATATTCTCAGCGGGGGAAAAAGAATATAATCATTGGTTAGATAGAAAAGATAAAGGCGTACCAGTTAATGAGGCAGTTCAAAAAGAATTAATCGGCATAAGAGATGAATTAGGACTACATAAGTACACATTTTCTTTCGAAGACTAGGCTTACTGATATGAGTGATATAGATATTATAATAGACACAAGACCTTCCTATAACTACAATGGGTGGGACGATAGGGATATTGGGTCATATACCTGGGGCCTTAACTCATATGGTATTACAAAGGTATCTTCGATTATACTTTGTAGTTAATCTGTTGTCCAATGCAAGTCATTCGTTTTTCTTGGAACAACCTACCCAGTTTGAATACCTAATGAATTCTTGGTTGTCTCAATATAAGTCGAAATAAGCAACCTGCATATGTCTTAATAATTAAAGGCCCATTAGATCTATAGATATCTGGTGGGTCTTTAATAATGTATAGGGTAGAACAGCACACACAACTACAATTTCAGTATCTTCTTATAGGCAGATGGTGACATTTGAACCAATTTTTTGAATGTCTTATAGAAGTTGGAATAGTCCATAAAGCCACAATCAGTACTTACTTTTGATATGACTTCTCCTGCTTGAATTAAAGTTTTTGCTTTTTGGATGCGTTTTAATTGCACATATTCATATAAGGTGAATCCAGTATTTTCCTTAAATAGGTGGCTTAAATAATATTTATCAATGAAGAAATCATTACTAAGTTTTTCTAAAGAAAATGGTTGCACAAAGTCGCAGCTAAGATACTCTATAACTGGCATGATTCGTGGATCTGTACTGAGGCTATATTCTAAGCTGGGATTGATACTTTGATAGAGTGTATCTAATTCTATGAATAATTGTATCAGTAGGGTATTAGTAAGAACGACGCTCTTTTGATCCGACAAGCCAGATAGCGATTCAATATCATCAAAGAGTTTTGTGACTTTTTGATTTGCCAACTGACTGACTGGTATGAAATTACCAAAGCCTAAATTTCTTGTACTGAATATGCGTAGAGGATTGTAGCCTGTATCAAAAAAAGGTGTGAAGATATCAGGTTTGAACTGGACATAGCGTCTGTTATAAGGAGATTTATCGACTGTACTTGGTCTATGAATCTCTTTTTGATTGGTTATAATCACATCGCCTTTCTTTAAATCATAGGCATTACCTTCCACATAGTAGCGTACATTATCCGTACAGGCTTGAAATATCTCATAAGAATCATGAAAGTGAATTTCTATTTCACAAGTATCATCTATATAGTGGAAAAAGCTTATTTTTTCGTTTTCATTATGAACTGCCGGTTTTTTAGATGGTTTCATAAGACTCCTTCACGCAATATTTGCAAACAAATGCACAATCTGTGCAATTTGATTTATATATAATTAGTCTATAATATATAATATACAACAATATACTTAAAAGGTGAAGCACAACAAGGAGAAAATATGAAAATGACATTTAGATGGTATGGCAAGGGTAACGATTCTGTTAAACTTAGTTATATCAAACAGATACCAAACACTGAAGGCATCGTATGGGCGCTCCATGACCTTGCAGCTGGAGAAGTTTGGCCCATGGATAGAATTTTGGCCGTTAAAAAACAGGCAGATGAATATGGTCTTAATATTGATGTGGTGGAAAGTGTCAATGTGCACGAATCCATCAAAATGGGTATTGATGAGCGAGAAGTCTATATTGACAACTACATTGAGACGATTAATAGGCTAGGTAAAGTGGGCGTTAAAGTAATCTGCTACAATTTCATGCCAGTTTTTGATTGGGTACGGACAGAATTATTTCATGAAATGCCAGATGGTTCAACAGCTTTATTTTTTGACAAGCATACAGTAGAGACGATCAAAGCACATGACTTATTTGAACTGGTGTCTGCGAATTCAAATTATACAATGGCGGGTTGGGAACCAGAGCGTTTGAAAGAATTAGACGTCGTACTTGCAACTTACAAAGATATTGGCGTAGATGATTTGTTTGCAAATCTTAAGTATTTTTTAGAGCGAATCGGACCGGCTTGCAAAGCCAACGATATTAAGATGGCCATACATCCAGATGATCCACCTTTTAGCATCTTCAATCTACCAAGAATTGTGACGAGCAAAGAGAATCTTGACAGGTTACTGAAACTAGTGGATGAGCCTTATAATGGATTAACCCTTTGTACCGGTTCACTTGGGTCTAGTGCAAGCAATGACGTAGTTGACATTATAAAGACTTACATGGACAGAATCTATTTCGCCCATATCAGGAATGTGAAAATATATGAGAATGGCGATTTTGTTGAGACCTCACATCGTACGGCAGATGGGTCAATTGATATACTTGGTGTCCTTAAAGCTTACCATGAGGCAGATTATCAGTATTATATCAGACCAGACCATGGTCGTCATATCTGGGATGAAGTATGTAGACCGGGTTACGGTTTGTATGACAGAGCGTTAGGGATTATGTATATGAATGGTATATTAGATACCCTTGATTCATTGAAAAAGAAGTAGGAGCCTATAAATCAGACTGAAAAGAAAGGAAACAATATGAGTAGAGCGATAGATATTAAAGGTAAAGTAGCAGTAGTCACTGGTGGTGGCGGTGTATTGTGTGGTGAGATGGCAAGAGAACTAGGACGTAATGGTTGTAAGGTAGCTGTACTTGACCTGAAGCTAGATAAAGCGAAGTCGGTAGCTGAAGAAATCATAAGTGCAGGCGGTATCGCCATTGGTGTTGAAGCCAATGTGCTAGAAAAAGATAGTATAGAACAAGCAAAATCACTAATCAATGATGCTTTTGGACAAGTGGATATTCTAATCAACGGAGCTGGTGGTAATCATTCTAAAGGCACAACCTCCAGCGAGACATTTCAGCCAGAAGATCTGGAAGATGATATGCAAAGCAGCTTTTTTGATATGCAACTAGAGGGATTTGGATTTGTATTTAATCTTAATTTCATGGGCACACTCCTTACTACACAGGTCTTTGCAAAAGATATGTTAGGTGAAAAAGAATCTACAATCATCAACATATCATCCATGAGTGCCTATGCGCCTATGACAAAAGTACCTGCTTATTCAGCAGCTAAAGCAGCAATCAATAACTTCACCATGTGGATGGCGGTACATTTTGCAGGTAGGAATATTCGAGTGAATGCCATAGCACCTGGCTTTTTCTTAACAGAACAAAACAGAACATTACTGACTCATTCTGATGGTAGTTTAACACCTAGAAGTACTAAGATACTTAGTCAGACACCTATGAATAGATTTGGTACACCTGAAGATTTACTTGGTACTTTGGTGTGGTTACTAGATACACAGCTTTCTGGATTCATTACAGGTGTTGTAATCCCTGTAGATGGTGGATTCATGGCTTATTCAGGCGTGTAAGTTTTGTTCCGCAAATAGTACTTTTTGTAGCTAACTGATTATTGAAATAGATGGATAAAAGTATCTTAACAAGTATATGAACAGCCCTTTATTTTATCTGACAATGATAGAATAAGGGGCATTTTTATGGTTATAAAAGACATTGTGGGGGTGCGGATAAGAAGTTACTATTACACTTTACTTACTTTTCCTGTATTTTTGCTTGACTTAAACCTAACTTTAAGATGTATACTTGTTAGTAAGAATACAAGATAAGTGAAAGGTGTGTATTATGCTTTATAAAACATATGGAAAAACAGGTAAGATGGTATCAGCTGTTGGATTTGGCGGCATGAGATTTGATACTAGTAAAACTATGGCAGAAAATGCTGATTTAGTTCGTTATGCCAATAGTCGGGGAATTAACTATTTTGATACAGCGCCAGGCTATTGTGACGATCAAAGTGAGGACATCTATGGTGAAGCTTTTAAAGACATGCCAGGACAGTTCTATGTGTCCACTAAAGGTATGCCGACCACATTTGATACAGCTGAGAAGGCTATAGCGGCAGTCAAAAAATCCATTGAACGATTAGGGGTCAAGAAAATTGATTTTTATCATATGTGGTGTATTAGGAAAAAAGAACATTATGCCTTGGCAATGAAACCGGGCGGTCAGTATGAGGGATTGTTACAATGTCAAAAAGAGGGTCTGATTGACCATATCGTTCTGTCATCCCATCAAACTGGTAATGAAGTCAAAGAAATACTTGAGGATGGTAAAATAGACGGCATTCTACTGGGCGTCAATATACTCAATTTCCCATATAGGTGGGAAGGTGTTCAAACAGCTTTCGATATGGGCTATGGTGTCGTTGCTATGAATCCACTTGGTGGTGGTTCAATTCCTACTCATGAAGAAGAACTAAGCTTCCTAACAGAAGGTGATGAAACAGCCACAGAAGCAGCCCTTCGCTTTGTTATATCTTGCCCACAGATTACCATAGCACTCAACGGGTTTACTACTAAAGAGCATATAGATATGGCATGTGAGATTGCGGACGAGGCGAAGCCTTTCACAGACGAGGAAATAAAGGTCATTGCTGATAAAGTAGGTGCATCAATGAATGAAGCATGTACAGGTTGTGGCTATTGTGATATGTGTCCACAAGGGATTGCTATTCCAAGTTTCATGCAGTACTACAATGAAAAACACATATTCCATAAAACAGATGATGAGATGAAGGCAGCACTTGGCTCTGTGTACGAATGGGGCATCTTAGCAGGAAAAAAAGGGACAGCAGCTGATTGTATCGAATGTGGTTTATGTGAAAAAGAATGCACCCAACATCTGCCAATCATAGATCGATTGAAAGAATATGCTAATTGGGGTTAGAATCGTTCTTAGGTGCTGATAGTAAGATAGTCTATTTTTATGTACCTGGTGGCTATGGTAAATCTGAATTGAATAATAGTTTCATCGAACGAAAATCCAATACGATTGCAACAACGCGCAATGTGAACACACTAATTGCTATAGCTAACATGATGAATAACTAAATAAATAGTACATAAACCCCCAATCAGCTTAGGCTTATCGGGGGTTTATCACGTTCATCAGCGTTCGTCTTAATAAATGGACTTGACCTGTGGAGTTAACCTGTGGACTTAACCTGTGAATGTAATACGATTTTGAAAAGTATGGCTGTTGTTTTTTTGATTTTATATCATATAGTATATTGACAAATCATGTAAATAGTGACAAAATAATACTAACGATAAAATAATTTTAACGTCTAAGAAAGGGAAAATTGTATGAAAGTAAATAAATCAACATACCTAGACAACAACAAAACACTTGTCAAACAATTGGTAGCGGTTTTAAGTGAAGATTTTAAATATGTCTCAATACTTGGAACTGACTGCGTCGGTAAGCGATATGGCTTAAAACGTACAGGCGTGGAACTGAATGATTCCATGTGGTCTGAGCGAGGTTTTGTTGCAAGGGTGTATAATGGCATTAATTATTCAGAGTATTCATTTAATGAATTTAATGAGGATAACCTATCAGCAGTAGCAGATCGAATTAGAAAGACAGCTACTGGTATGAATCAACTCATGACAGATAGTGGTATCCAGATTACAAATTATGATGTACTAGAAGAAGCATTCATTGCAAAGACATTTTAGCCGAGGTTGAAGTAGACCCTAGGGGCATGACGCACGATGAGAAATTAAGTAAGATGAGAAGCATCTTAGACAAAACTTTAGCCCTTTCTGATGAATTGGTTGATGCTCGCATCATATATGAAGAGGTGCAGATATCAAAAATATTCATATCAAAAAATAAGGATTTAACTCAAGACTATTTATGGACCAATGCTGCCATTATTCCAATCGGTGTTAGAGAAGGACGTATGAAATACGCAATCAGTGTTGCATCAGGGCTTAAAGGTGCTGAAATTCTTGATGAACTTGAAGGTTTGTATACACCAGCTGTTACGAATATTACCAGATTACTTGGTTCTAAACCTATGAAAGCTGGTGAGTACGACGTTATTCTTGACCCAGATATGGCGGGCTTAGTAGCACACGAAGCTTTTGGTCATGGCGTAGAGATGGATATGTTTGTCAAAAATCGTGCCAAAGCAGCTGAGTACATGAATAAAGAAGTAGCATCTACTAATGTGAATATGTATGATGGTGCGGCTTCTGCAGTTGAGATTTCTTCGTATTTATTCGATGATGAAGGCATCCTTGGAACAGATACAAAAATCATTGATAAGGGTATTTTGGTCAGTGGCATTTCAGATGTGTTATCAGCATTGAAACTTGGAACAAGGCCAACTGGTAATGGGAAAAGACAATCCTATGAACATAAGGCGTATACCAGAATGACCAATACTTTCTTTGCTGGTGGCAATGATAAAGTAGAAGACATGATTGCTTCTATTGACTATGGTTTCTTACTCGAGAGTTATTCTAGCGGTATGGAAGACCCTAAGAATTGGGGCATTCAATGCGTCGTTTCAAGAGGTCGTGAGATTAAGGACGGTAAGTTGACTGGCAATGTATTTTCACCCATATTTTTAACTGGCTATGTGCCTGACTTATTAAAATCCATGTCTATGGTTTCAGAAGATGTTGTTATAACTGGTAATGGCATGTGTGGTAAAGGTTATAAGGAATATGTTAAAACTTCTACAGGCGGACCATTCATAAAAGCAAGAGGGAGGTTGAACTAATGATTGATAAAATAAAGCATGTATTAAGTCAAATAGATGGCATCACTGGTTGGAAGATTAATGAAGTCACAAAATCAGCAGAAGAATTATTCTTTATTAAGAAAAAATTGGATATGAATCGTAGCAAGGACGTTCATGTATATGAATTAACGATTTATGTTGCATTTGAAGAAAATGGCAAGCAGTATCTTGGAGCGTCAAGAACTGAACTTTCAGCCTCAATGAGCGATGACGATATTAGAACCATACTTGAAGATACGAAACTCGGCGCTTCATTTGTTAAGAATGGGTATTATGAGTTAGTTAATCCGACTGATGAGAATCCTGATGTGAGTACAAGCAGTTTTGCCAGTGGCGACCTGATAGACTATATGCCACGCCTTACAAAGGCAGTTTATGAACCAGATCAGAATGTGGCTGGTGGGATTAATTCTTGTGAAATATTTTTAAACAAAAGAATCAATCATATAATGAATTCCAAAGGGGTTGATGTCACTTATACAACCTATACCAACATGGTAGAGATCATTACAGAGTGGAATGATGGTGTTGAACCTGTGGAATTATATGAATTCATGAACCTTGGTGATTTTGAACCACAGCTTATTACTGAAAAAGTCAGTGGTATGCTTGAACAAAGTAAATTACGAGCACATGCAAAGCCTGCAACAGCACTTAGTAATATCAATGTGATCTTAAGTGGTGACGCTGTAAAAGAGTTTCTAGAATATTATGTGAAAAAGGCCAATGCGCAAAGTATCTATGAAAAAACATCTGGGTTTTTGGTAGGACAGAAATTACAAGGCGAAGATGCTCAGGGTGACATTATCCAAGTTGAGTTATTACCAATCCTAGAAGGATCAAGTAAGTCTGCACCATATGACGCTGACGGTGTTTTACTAAAACCAATTACTCTTATAAAAAACGGGGTATTGCAAACCTATTATGGTGCTAATCAATATACGTCCTACCTTGGTGTAGCGACTACGGGTCATCTTGCAAATGCCAGATTTGCTTGTGGTAGCATGAGTTATGAAGCCATGAAGCATGAGCCTTATATTGAATTGGTTTCGTTCTCTAATTTCCAGATGAATCCACTGACAGGGGATTTTGGTGGTGAAGTACGATTAGCTAACTATTATGATGGTGAGCAAGTTGTTGCAGTTACTGGCGCATCTATCTCTTCCAATATAGAAAAGGTTCATAGTGAGATGAAATTATCCATAGAGTCAATGAAGATTGATAACTACGAGGGACCTAAACATATATTGTTTAAGGGGTTAGAAGTAGCGGGCAATTAGTGATAAAGTATTAAAGATAATCGATATCAGCGATATTGAAAAGTGATATTTAAGGTGCGATTAAAATAATAATAAAAGGTGAAATTGACAATAGTCATTTCGCCTTTTTGTTATAATGAGCCAAAGACTGACATGCGTAATGTCGACTTTTTTTATTAAATAGCGGAAAAACTGTTTGCCAGAGTTGAAAAAAAGAGTGATTGAGTATCATGTTAAAGTATAATTATAGTTGGAAAAACAAGTGGAAATAGTAGTATAATAGATATGAAAAGATAATTTGCTCACAACGGTACGTCAATTAGGTTGAAGCAAACAGATCAGCTGAATCGTTGGACAATATAGGGAAAGACTAAAGCTGAACATGATAATCGAACAGTATAGTGAAAGATAAAGTTGAAGCATATAAGTATGGCGTAAAGGTGAAGATATGATAAAATATATTAAGATTGCAGTTGGCATTGTAAGTTTCATATTGATAATCATTGTAAGTAATCTAATAAACAATTACTCGGGTTATATTATTACGGATTGGACCATTAGACATGATGATCAGCAAAAGGAAGTGGTCAGTCTTAGTCCTATGGATATTGCTGAATCCGGTATTTTCACTTTCGAAACCACGGTTAAAAATAACGGATTTGATACACTGGTAATGCCTCAGGTCAATGCATATGCTTTAAAGGTCTATGTTAACGACGACATTGTGTATCAGGTCGGTTCTTTTGATATGCCTACCTCTAATTTATGGAATGATTTACAGATTATTCAGATAGGGGGAGTTTCAAAATTGGATCAATATCAATTAAGGATTGAAAGTTACTGCCTGCATGATGCCGGATTTGGTGAGCAGCCTTATTTGACCAATTATGAAGATAGTTATCGAATTCTTGGCATTCAGCGATTTTTCAACAATTCAATCATCTTAATTATACTTGGTAGTTATTTGGCCATAGGGACTTTACTGATTATGATTGCAAGACGAAGTTATACGAACAAACGAAGGGATGATGCTAGACTTTTTGCATATTTTGGGTTTGCAGCATTGATGTTTGGCGTATTTATGCTTGATTCTGTATCGAGACTATCTACAGGATCCCTTGATACTTTGTTACTAGTTCGAAAATTGAATCTGATAAGTTTGTATATTGCCATGTATTTACTCAGTGAAGGTATTAGGAAATTTATGTATCAAAAATCAGCGTCTAGGATTTTGAGAATTATTACAGCCCTAAGTATTATATTGATACTCATTTCTAAAGATTTTATTGGTTTGGTGAAAAATCAACAGATTGTTTTTCCAGTTACATTTTTGTTTATCGTGTACGTACTATGGTTAAATGTACGAGCGAAGGGGAATGTACTTATCTTTTCAAGTGTATTTTTATTCTTGACAACACTTCAGTCATTTTTATTGATATTTGGGGTCATAGAGGGGAGCCTTACTTGGCAATATGGATTATTTGTTTACATGCTTTCAATCGCCTATATTGTAGCTTATAAATATGATAGAATGGAATTGCATGTGGATAAGGTATCTGAGGAATTAATTATTGATCCTTTAACAAAAGCTTATAATAGGGCGTATTTATCTAGATTAGAGTTAAAAGATAATGATATTGCTGTATTTATAGATATAGATG
>JAQICP010000012.1 GCA_027858555.1 Vallitaleaceae bacterium | reverse complement strand
GTTAGCACTAGTGTACCCAAAATTGTCTAAAGAGGTTGTGAGAAAGTTATTACAACAATTCGATCCTTCTAAGTTGGCAGATAGTATTGGTGCTAATATGCACATACCTACTGAACACAAGCAGAGCTTGCTGGCAAAAGTGAATGTGAGAGAACGCTTAAAAACAACCCTTGTGATTATGAATGGTGAGATAGAAATTGGTAAGATACGCCATAATATTCAAGAAGAAGTAAAAAAGAAAATCGATAAGAATCAAAAAGACTATTATTTGAGAGAACAAGTTAAAGTAATCCAAAACGAATTAGGTGAAGGTCAATCAGCAGAAGAAGAATTAGATGAATATACTGAAAAGACCATAGTACTTGAAGCATCTGATAAAGTAAAAGAACGACTTAATAAAGAAATCAAACGCCTTAAAAAGATACCGGTAGGTTCTTCAGAAGGCGCTATTATTCGTAACTATATTGAGTGGCTGCTAGATATGCCATGGAGTAAGAAAACCGAAGAGTTGTCAGACCTTAAACATGCCGAAGAGATACTTGAACGGGATCATTACGGTCTTGAAAAAGTTAAAGAGCGGGTACTTGAGCACTTGGCTGTACGTCAGTTATGTAAAACCACTGATAGCCCAATCCTCTGTTTAGTTGGACCACCAGGTACAGGTAAAACATCGATTGCCAAGTCCATAGCCAGCGCCCTTAACCGTAAGTATAGTCGCATATCACTGGGTGGCGTTCGAGATGAAGCTGAAATACGCGGCCATAGGAAAACTTATGTTGGTGCAATGCCAGGAAGAATTGCCAATGCTTTAAAATATGCCGGTAGCGCTAATCCTTTAATCCTATTGGATGAGATTGATAAAATGACAAGCGATATGCGAGGCGATCCTGCATCTGCATTATTAGAAGTATTGGATGGCGAGCAGAACAGTAAGTTTAGGGATCACTATGTGGAAGTGCCTATTGACCTGTCTGATGTTTTATTTATTGCCACAGCTAATTCCCTTAGACAAGTTGCAAAACCACTTCTTGATAGACTTGAGATCATTGAAGTGACAAGTTATACTGAAAACGAAAAAATGCACATAGCTTTTGAATACTTACTACCAAAACAGTTGGCAAAGCATGGACTTAATGAGGACCAGCTAAACATTACTAAAAAGGCGATGGCTAAGGCAATTAATGAGTATACAAAAGAGTCAGGTGTTCGTAATATTGAAAGAAGAATTGGTGAAATCTGCAGGAAAGCTGCCAGGGTTATTCTGTCTGAAGAAGAGACTTGCATAAAAGTGACTGAACGCAACCTAAAGACTTATCTAGGTACAGCTAAGTATAGACATGAAAAAGTTGCAGATGAGCCACAGATTGGCATTGCAAGAGGCTTGGCATGGACAGAAGTCGGAGGCGAAACACTCTCCATTGAAGTGAATGTGATGGAGGGTAGTGGCAAATTCGACTTAACGGGTCAATTAGGCGATATCATGAAAGAATCTGCTACAGCAGCTATTAGTTATATCCGTTCTCAAAAAGAGATAGCTTTGGAAAAAGATTTCCATAAGAATCAAGATATCCATATTCATATTCCTGAAGGTGCAGTACCGAAAGACGGGCCATCAGCAGGAATCACCATGGCAACAGCTATGCTATCAGCACTTACTGGTATACCAGTGCATAATAATGTGGCAATGACTGGTGAAATTACCATACGGGGCAGAATATTACCCATAGGTGGTTTGAAAGAAAAATTGATTGCAGCAAAAAGAGCTGGTATTAAAAAGGTACTCGTGCCAGAACCTAATAGAAGGAATATTTCAGAAATCAGCAGTGAGGTACTAGACGGATTAGAGATTGTGTATGTAAATCATATGAATCAAGTTCTTAAGGAAGCTCTAGTTAAAGTTGATGGTTAGAAGTTAGTGTTAATAGTTGGTGTTAATAGTCAAGCCGTTTCAAAGAAACATAAGAGGTGAAGTGATGAATATAAACAATGTATATCTAGATAAAGTGGGCACACAGATGCATCAATATCCAGAAAACAACCTACCGGAGATTGCCTTTGCTGGTAAATCTAATGTAGGAAAGTCTTCCATGATCAATGGTCTGATCAATCGTAAAAAGTTAGCTAGAACATCTGGACAACCAGGCAAAACTCAAACTATTAATTTCTATAATATAGACGAAAAGGCTTATTTTGTAGATTTACCCGGGTATGGTTATGCTAAAGTTTCCAAGACCTCACGGGATAAATGGGGACAGATGATTGATACTTATCTGCACTTACGGGAATCATTGGTACAGGTAGTAGTACTGGTGGATATACGACATAAGCCATCTGAGAATGATCAGATTATGGTCAATTGGGTAAGAAGCTGTGGCTATGAACCATTAATTGTTGCTACAAAAGCAGATAAATTAACGAAGAACCAAACGATTAAGCAATGTGGTATCATCATAAAGGTGCTTAATATTGCCGATGTCCGAATGATTGTTCCTTTTTCAGCTGTCACAAAAGTTGGGAAAGAACAGATATTGGCTGTTGTAGGTAAGTTGCTTAATGAAGAAATAATTGGTGCAAATTAATTGTATATAATTACCAGACCGATTTAGTGAATGGGTAATATTAATAGTAGTACTTGTATTAATATTAGAGGTAATAGTATTAATAAAAGGACTCTTATTTTAAAGAGTCCTTTTGTCATAGTGCGCCCGGCATGGGCGCAATCTAATGGGTGAAAATCCCTAGTGCGGGTTAACAGTGCCAAGCACATAGCTTAAGGCAAGGGTGTCCTCGGTGACGAGGAATCTGAAGGA
>JAQICP010000002.1 GCA_027858555.1 Vallitaleaceae bacterium | reverse complement strand
GGCCTTCCATGCATCAACTTTAACTTTAGGCAACTCATCAACATAATTGATAATATTTTTATGAGTTATCATTAATAAATGAAGTTGACTGCTACCACTACGATTAGCCTTTTCTGCTAAATCCTGTAATACTTTGATATCACTAGTATCTGTTGAATTTACATGTCCCTCTAAATACTTACTAAATTCATCATATACTAGAAAAATACCATTGAACCCATGTTTCTGTATTTCTTCAATAACATCACTGTACAGTGAGACTACATCTCCATTTAAAATTGGTGAAAAGCTACTTCCTGCTGTTAATTGAGGATATATTTTCTCAAACTCAACTAAAACCTTCTGTTCATAATTATTTAGCTTCTTTATAAATTCATTTGGTGTTGTTGAAATCAGCTCTGTAAACTCTTTATAAGTAGCTTTATAGCTTTTCTTCCACATATCTATCGTTTCTATAGCTACGCTAAAAAATGTATTAGGCATAATATCAGTTATGCCTTCTCTTTCTAAAGCTGTTTTGAGCGCACTAAGTAATGACTGTTGAAGAGATGACTTGTTCCCTTCAACAACCACTGGTAAAAGTCTATCTTGACTTTTTATATATAATGTCAAATAATCATGAAGCTCCGGATTGATCTCTTTTATCTTTTCCAACAATGTTTTGAAAGCTTTAATATCTTTCTTATAGACTAATGCAATCAAAATAAGTGCTAAATGAGATTTTCCTTTACCAAATGCACCTATAAACAATCTAGCTCTATCACTTGAATTTACTTTTGTACTTAATAATACATCTTCGATTATCCTAATCGCATCATTCGTTGCTATGTAGTTCTCAATCTTTTTGGCATCAGAAAAATCATATGCTATGTTTATTGCATACTGGAAATTGTCAGCTGTTTTAATCATTTCATTTAGCTTAATAGTTGCTTTCATCCTATAACCTTATCCCATCTATTTGTAATGACTCATAGTAATCTTCAATACAGTTTTCGTAAGTTAAATCTCTATTAACTTTAATAATATCAAGTCCAGCAGTTCTTACTAGGTCAATAAGTCCCTTATTCTTTAATTGTTCTAGGTATTGCATTAACGTTGTTGCATCAAGGTTAAAGACTTTTCCAACGTTGTTCTTATCTTTAAGTAATGATTCAATTTTTATTTCATCAGAATCCTTCTTTTGATCCATAATGATTGCAAGAAAAACAAATTCTGGGATACTGCCCACGGGTACGATATTTTTTTTATATATTCTCTTTTTACTATCAACACTTGATATTAATTTTAATTCCCCTAATGGACAGTCTAGCAAATTCTCTGGATCTATTCTCCCAGGACTAATAACACTTTTCGAAACATATGTATTAATTATGCATGAAAAATCATCATCCAGTGACCTATCCGCTACTTTTTCTCCTTGGTCACTTAAGTAAGTTTTAATGTCATCCACAAAATCCTCTTTATTGAATTGGGTCAAATTGAACCCATTAAAGAAGTGATACCATGAGGTAGCCATATCCTCATTTTTTGCTAGCTCATAATGGACTAAATATAATGTTCCAATTTCCTCTAAATATCTATCATATCTATTCACCAATTCACCTAATATTGTAGGCAATTGTACTTTTATTTTTTTATCAAATTGTTCTGTTGTTAACCCAGTTGCAATCATCCAATAACGTAAGGCTTTAACCATGTTTGATCCTATTCCAAACTCGTCCATTTGGTTCTTGTCTTTATCGCTAAAAATGTTTGGAAATTCATTAACCCTTTTTAGCCCTTTAGTTAACCAGCCTTTTCTTATATAAAATGTTTCATGCCCTCTAAACTTCATACCAGCCCTCTATTCTATTCATCTTTTGTATACATATATTTATTCATTAAACAACCGCCCGTTAGGTATTTAGGCATTACGCATTTCTTACATCTAACACATTTCTTTTCAGATATATGGTATTCTCCGCCTTGAATACTTATAGCTCCATATTTACATAAGGATTCGCATTTCAAACAATTTCTACATGCATTAAATTTTCTGATTTGAT
>JAQICP010000552.1 GCA_027858555.1 Vallitaleaceae bacterium | reverse complement strand
ATGTCAATAACTATATTGGGCATATGCCACTTTTTTAAGGTTTGCCTAAGGCTTTTTTCACCTTTGGGTCTTCTCAAGCAATCACGCCTTATGGTAAAATTATAGTACTAAAAAAGTAGACATGATTTTTTATCATGTCTACTGTTTTAGTGCTACTTCAATAACATCTGCAACTAATCTTTCTTTTATGTAATCACTGTCTTTATCTATTATCTCATACGTTGTTTCCAATGTTTATTTACCTAAAAGAATTGATCTACTAATATCTCACTGAGCTTTCTATAAGTTTGGTAGCCCTGTTTATATATTTCTTCATTTTCTTTGTTAGGTTCATATACCTTTTGAATTTTCACAGTCCTACTTATTGCATCTTCGAAGTTCTTATACAGCCCAACCCCCACACCTGCTAAAATTGCTGCACCAAGTGTTGTTGCATGGTCCGAATAGGGCACTTCAATCTTTAGTCCGGTAATATCTGCCTTGAGCTGGGTCCATACGTCACTATTGGCACTGCCACCTACTGAAGATAATGTGCCTACTGTTGCACCCACTTCATAAGCAGTCTCTAGATTATGTTGTAGCGAATACCCAACACCTTCCATGGTACTACGAATCATATGAGCCCGTGTTTTATCATAACTCAAACCATAGTATACACCTTTTGCATTTGGATTCCATAATGGTGAACGTTCACCTTTCATATAAGGAAGATATACCACACCATCACTACCAGCTGGTATTTGGGCTGCTTCACTAGACATAATAGCAAAAGGATTACTATTTTCCTCTGTGGCTCTATCTTGCTCATACTGACCAAATTCTCGGTTAACCCAGTTAAGGGTGCCGCCGCCACCAGTTGTGCCACCTTGTAGTAACCACCTGTTAGGTATGACGTGATACCCCAGTATAAGTTTGGGATGGATCAAAGCTTTGTCAAGGCAGATACTCATACCACCAGCTTGCCCACCTTGTTCTTGTGTTTGCCCAACGCTAATAACACCTGCACCAAGTGTACAACAAGCTGCATCAAGTCCACCTGCTACTACTGGTGTGCCCTTTTTAAGTCCTGTTAACTCAGCAACTTCTGCAGTCACCCCACCAACTATTTCATGACTATGAAAAAGTGGCGCAACTAAGTCCAGTGATAAGCCCAGTTTTGTTGCCATGCCTTCGTTATACTCACCTTTGTTCATATCAAAGAAATGGAACCCATAACCTTGGGAATAATCCTGTGACAGGACACCAGTTAGTCTATATACAAGAAAAGCATTGGATTGTAGCAACTTATCTGTCTTTGCAAAAATCTCTGGTTCATTGCTTTTTAGCCATAACATTTTTGGTGTAATGTAAGCTGCATCAACTGGATTGCCGCTGAGGGCGATTAGCGCCTCTTCTCCTGCAACTTCTTTCATCCACTGCGCTTCTTTAGTTGCTCTTGTATCAAGCCATATCATGGTTGGATAAAGCACATTACCTGTCTTGTCAATTGGTATACATGCCCATGAAATCCCATCAACACCAATGCCTTTAATTGCCTCTGGGTTAATGTGCGTTTCTTCAAGCAATTCTCTTATACCTTCAACACTTACAAGCCACCAATCATTACAGTCTTGTTCCACGTATCCTTCGCTAGGGTACCTTGTCTCATATGTTTTTGTTCTACTAGCTATAACGTGACCTTCTATGTCAAATATAGTTATTTTACAACTGGAAGTACCTTGATCGATTGCTAATAATAAGTCTTTCATCATACAACCACACCTTTTTTAAGAATAATATTAGCATAGAGTGAAGTTTCACCCGTAGCTACAACTGCGTAAGCTTCTTTCGCACGATCATAAAATGCAAAACGCTCAACATTTTCAATCTTCTTATCGCCTTCTTTTTCTTTAACAATCTTCTTGTATGTCTCCCATATCTCAGGCACAAAAGTATCGCCTTTTACCACTTCCATTAGCGCAACTGGTGCATCCACATAGATATCTAGTGGCATAAGGTCAAGAATAGCTTCAAGAATTACAGGAACGCCATGCCCATCAAGTCTTACAAGTCTTTGTCCATAATTAGCTGATGGAAAATTACCGTCTGCAATAACGATCTCGTCACCATGGCCCATCTCCATTAATATCTTAAGTAATTCTGGTGATAATATACTTGGAATATTTTTTAACATGTAATTTCTCCTTATATTTTGTAATATTGAGCATTTGTTAAATGCCTGTATCCACTATTATGACTAGGCTAGATGATGTTTGATACCGACTAATGTGTCTGGAAAAATCGCATAATTATATTCATCCACCACGTTAATCACCGCATCAAGTGCAATATCATAAGCATTATTATTTAAAATACCTTTTCTAATCTTATGATACTGAATAGGTGCATACTGACTTAGCAAAGAGAAGGAAATAGGTTGATTACTCAAATTCTCAAACATCAGATCAATTGCCCTTTGAACTTTATCTGAACCAATATAAAATCTTACCCTGTCAGCGAAACTATATGTTCTAGCTAACTTCATCTCCGACTCTGATCCATGATAATGCTTTTTCCAGTTCTTAGGGCTCTCAAGCATGACATCTTCAATAACATCAATCAAATTAGATCTGATTCCCTCTTCACCTATTGTTATTTCATCTTCAATTCTTGCAAGAGCAAAAAGTCCTTCTCTTAGGGCAAATGTTACCGCTGGTCCAACTTTCAAGATTGCAACGCCGTCTTCAACCAATTCCCTTAATTTTTGTGGTGTCTGGTAATCAGTTGAATGTCCTTCAAATACCAAATTTGGATATTGTTCAATTGCTTTCACTAAATCTTTGGCTGCTTCCCGATTATACTCATGAATAGTGTCATCCCCAAACTCCACACCTGGTTGAACAACAACTGCAATGACATCTTCCCAGATATCTTTTAATTCATATTTGCTAAAGGCCGCCTTAAATAGGTCAATTGTTTCTATAAGATCTGTGACTTTCGTAACTTGAAGGTCTTCTTCTTCTTCCTGAGCGCCACCTGGGATTGGTACTTCACTACCAATAACATAGACCGGTGACATAGCATCTGGATTCATTTTCAGATATTCTTCAAAGGCTTGTTTACACTTCAAAGCTAGTCTTGCGCCACGATCTGCGATTACCTCTGTTGATAGTATGCCTACTACAGGATCTGTACTTAACTTCATACTTGTGTCTAAATGAATCTTGGTAAACCCAGCTTTTACGAAATCATATACTAATGTTTCTGCATTAGCCATGGCTTCATCTTCAGGTAAGTCAACCCAAGTTAAAGGACCTAGATGGTCACCTGCGAGTATCAACTTATTCTTAGGGAAGCCTATTCTTTCAGCAATGCCATACACAAATTCTGTAAAATCGATAGGCTTCATCCCTGTGTAACCACCGAACTGATTCACTTGATTGGCGGTTGCCTCAATTAAAACATCATTATTAAGGGTTAATGCTCTTATCATAACCGCTTCAAGAACCATCTTATTAGCACTACAGATAGATGTAATGCCTACTGGGATATTTCTTTTTTGTAATCTAACAATCTCTTTCAATGTATGTGCTTTTACCATACTTGACCTTCTTTCTATAATTAAACTTAAAATTCATCAGCAAAATCAACTGTTCCGCACAATCGAATCTTATTCATAACGACTTCTTTGACAGCCTTTTTTGCTGCACCCATATAATTACGCGGATCGTTTTCATCTGGATTAGATAAGACTTCTCTAATGACAACTGCCATTGGATTCTTAAGCTCTGTTGCAATGTTAACTTTTGCCATACCAAGTGCAATAGATTTTCTAACAGATTCGTCAGGCACACCAGAAGCACCGTGCAATACAAGTGGTATATTAATTAGACTGTCAATCTCTTTAATACGATCAAAATCAAGTTTTGGTTCGCCTTTGTACATACCATGTGCAGTCCCAATTGCTACAGCAAGGGTATCAATGCCCGTATCATCTACAAATTTTTTCGCCTCTGCAGGTACTGTAAAAGCTGCATCCGTATCGTTTACGAACATATCATCTTCTACGCCGCCAATCCTACCAATCTCGCCTTCCACTTGAACGCCAACAGCATGGGCCATCTTGACAACACTTTTAACAAGTTTAACATTCTCATCATAATCAAGAACTGCACCATCTATCATGACAGATGTATAGCCGTTTTTAATACACCTTACGATTGTGTCAAATGAAGGACAATGATCCATATGCAGTGCGATTGGAATGTCGTACATACCTGCAAGTGCTTTAACGATTGCTGCAACACTTTCAATACCGGCATGCTTTAGTGTGCCTGGTGTTGTTTGAATAATTACAGGTGAGTTTAGTTCATAGGCACCTTCCACCACCGCTTGGATTGTCTCTAAGTTGTGAATATTAAAGGCTGCAATTGCTTTCTTTTGTTCTCTTGCTTTATTAATTAGTTCTAATGAACTTACTAGTGCCATTATTCGTGTCCTCCTTTTTCTTTTACTTAATTGATTATCCTAATTCGTTACATCTCAACAATTACCTTGCCAGATACTTTTCTTGCTTCTATATCAAGAAAAGCATCCCACATATCTTCCATAGGTATTATACGATCAACTAAATCATCAACTTTTATCTGTCCGGTTCCAATGTAATGTGCTGCCATTATCCATTCTTTACCTGGATATGGTGTTGAGTAAGACATCCATGAACCTCGTACCATAAGCTCTTTTCTATTAATGTATTCAAACTGTTTGGGTTCAATAGTAAATGCCGTGTGGGGTGTTCCAATGTACATAACTGAAGCGTGATTGCCTGCAATCTCAAGGCATAACATCTCTGTTTGAGGCACTCCAGCAGTCTCAATAACCATCTCAAAACCTTTGCCATTAGAAATTTCTTTAACTTTTTCTTGTACATTGTCCGTTATAGTATTGATAACATTAGTAGCACCAAGCTTCTTAGCAACAACTAATCGACTATCATCTATATCAAACACAGTTATCACTTTGGCACCCATAATCACAGCGCATTGAAGGGCTAATAATCCAATTGTACCCATACCTGTTATTGCAACAGTGGATGTTGGCTTAAAATCCATTAAGTAAAGTCCATGAAGTGCTACTGTAATAGGTTCAATAAAAGCACCTTGTACATAACTTACATTCTCTGGTAATCTAACCACATTAACTTTTGGTGCTTTTACATATTCAGCCCACGATCCGTATTCTCTTGAACCTATGAAACTATAATGTTTACATAGCGCATGGTTACCACTGAGGCAATCTTCACATTGATGACATGGTTTAAGAGGTGCCACTGTTACTTTATCACCAACCACCACATGACTAACATCATCTCCTATTGCTTCAACAATACCTGAGAATTCATGTCCAAATACATTTGGGTAATAATGGGCTGCCGTTCCAAGTACTCTTGGAATATCAGAACCACATATGCCCGTTGCCTTAACTTGTATCAACACTTCATTTTTATCAATTGTAGGTTTATCTATTTGTTCAATTCTAAGGTCCTTTTGACCATATAAGACTGCTGCTTTCAACTAATTGCCTCCTCTATACCATTATTTTGTAATTGTGCCGTCATTATCCCATAGGTCTTCCCAGCCATTAGCGCCTTCCCATAGGAACACTTGACCTTTGATTAAACGACATCCTTTATCAATCTTGCTAATCGCTGTCATTTCTTCATCAGTTAGAGGATTGGTAATAGCTGCATTAAGGTTACCCATATATTCAATTTCTTTCACTGAGAAAGGAATTGGAATTTGACCACGTTGTGATGCCCATTTAACACAGATAACTGCTGGATGCACACCTAATCGTTTTGCAGCTGCAATTATAACTGGATCTTCAATATCCACTGTATCTTGGTCTGTCTTATCTCTATCTGGTCTAGTAGGTGATCCAATTGGACAAAAACCAATAGGTTGTATGCCATTTTCAATACAATAGTCATATAAATCATGTTGTTGAAAATGTGGATGCAATTCCATTTCATTAATAGCTGGCTTGATTCTCATAAGGTGCCAAACTGCTTTAAACTTAGCAATAGTCATATTAGAAGTACCAATATTCTTAACGAGGCCCATATCCACTAAGCGTTCCATTTGCTGCCATGTACCCATGAATTCTTCAACACTGAATGGGTTAGAATTCGGATTGCGAGAATCCACATCACATCCTGGTGCATGGTAGTTAGGATAAGGCCAGTGAAGTAAGTACAGGTCGAGATAATCAAGTTTTAAATCTCTAAGTGATGTGGCACAAGATACCAGAACATCACCTTTGCCATGCATATCATTCCATACTTTTGATGTTATCCATAATTCTTCTCTAGCAATACCACCTTTTATAGCGATATCAAGTGCCTCACCAATTTCTGGTTCATTCATATAAACAGAAGCGCAGTCGATATGTCTGTACCCAATAGATATGGCACCAAGAACTGCATCAGCAATATCTTCTTTGGAAAATCTGTCAGATCCAAATGTACCAAGACCTACTGCTGGTATCTCATCACCTGTTCTTAATTTTCGCTTTGGTACATCATTTGGATTAATTGTGTTATCAGCAATTTTAAAATTCACTCTTAGATTTGATTCCATCATTATTCTCCTTTTTTAGGGTCGTTATTGCCCCATATTGAATGATTGTCATGTATTGGCTAAACATTTAATCTATATAATATTGCACACAGCTAAACGTTTAGCTTTAATTTAAAAATATATAACCCATAGCGAAACTATAGGTAATTATTTTTTTAAAACTCATATATTAACTAGCCTTGGAACTTTGCCACCGATTCCTTTATGTAAATATTAGTCTTTAGACGATAGGTAGCAGGAAAGCTGTCATAATCACCCTTTAATCTTTTTACTAGTAATTTTGCCGCTGTCATACCAATCTCTTTCATTGGTTGCTCGACAATAGATAACGGCGGTCTTACTACCTTTGACATCTGTATGTTATCAAATCCGATGATAGATAATTCATCTGGCACTCGAATGTTTAAATCATTAATTGCCATAATTGCACCTATGGTCATCTCATAATTAGTTACCATCACTGCACTAGGTCTGTCAGGTTTATTCCAAAGATCACTTAATGCTTTGTAGCCCCCTTCAACTGTATAGTCGGTAGACACCATTAAAGCGTTGTCTATCCTAACATCGTAATCCTCATGAACTCTGATATAGCCCCGGCTTCTTTCCTCAGCTGTATACGTCTCCTCAGGACCTAAGATAATCCCGATGCGCTTATGTTGTCTGGTTATTAATGCTTCTACTGCCTGATAAGATGCATTTAAGTTATCTGCAAGAACACAGTCACATTCAAGACCTCTCAACATTCTATCGAGTAAGATGACTGGTACTTGTTTATCTTGTAATGCTTTAATATATTTTTGATCAGCACCATAACTTACCATGATTATACCGTCGATGTTTTTATTAACCAAAAATTCTAGTTTCACCTGTTCTAAATCAGCATCTTCTCTAAAATCGCAAATAATGGTACCATAACCCTCTTTTGACAAATGATCTTCAATTATGGACACAATGCTTGTGAAAAAAATATTCTCAAGTGATGGAATAAGTATACCAATTGTCATAGTTTTATTGGTCTTTAGTCCTCTTGCCATCTCATTACGTCTATAATCAAGTTTCTCAATTGCTTCCTTAATAATTACTCTATTCTCTTCAAGAACATTGCCCCCATTGATATACTTTGATATGGTTGCAATAGACAATCCCGTGTACTTCGCTACATCTTTGATTGTTGACATTATAACCTCCAGCGCGAAACGTTTCGCTCTCAAAATAATTATATCACGATTTCATCATAAGTCAAGTTGTCTATTGATATATTTGTTGCTTATTAACTCAAAAACTCACAAAATATTAGATAGCAAAGAAGGGTGTCTTTCGATTACTTAGTTTCTCATCGAAGTAAACGCTAATCCTGACAGGTCTATTCAAGACATAAAAAAAGACTTATTAGCATAAGTGTGCTGGCTTCTAATATGTTAGATTTTTAAATCTAACATATTAGAAGCCAGCACACTTTAAGGGGTCACCTCAAAGCTATAAGTCTCCTATTAGTATTCTAATAGATGATGGTTATTATGACTTAACATCAACCGGTATTTGCTTGCCATATCTAAACGGTATTGCTACTGTCCTGTTAAAAAACGCAATGATTGGTCCCATGAAAAAGGCTGTTACCAATGTACCAATACCAACGGTAGCTCCAAGTAAAAAACCTGTAATTGTACACACCAAGTCAGTACCAATACGACAATAATGGAATTTTGCAACATTCTTTTCCGCCATGATAAGCGCAATTGCGTCATAAGTAGAAACACCCAAGTTTCCTGTGAAATAAAAGGCTGATCCAAAGCAGATAATAATAATTGCAATAATAATTGCCGCTATTCGAATCAACAGTGATGGATCAGGCATCCACGTATTAAACAGCCATGAAGAGAATTGAACCACATAGCCAAGTAAAAAGATATTGATTAAGGTGCCAAGACCAATCTTCGTTTTATCAATAAAGAATATGCCCACTAGCATAACTAGATTCACAAGTGCGTAAAATGTACCAAATCCTATGTTCAGATGCATCCATATACCATGGGCAAACACTTGAAATGGATCCATTCCAAATAGTGAAAAATTGAAAATACCCACGCTGAATCCAGTAATCAGAACTCCTGCAATTGTCATAAAAATTCGTTTTTGTTTTTCATTCATATTATAATCTCCTAGGCATCATTTAAGTATGCGCTTCTTTTATCGTATATGCTACGTCATTTTTTGCTATCAAATAGCCTATATAGTACTTTGTTGTTACTTAAGCTTTAAAAATCAGCATCTAACTTGGCTCGTATACATAAGCCTTTGATAACTGATATCTATATATGCCTTAGTCAGTATACCATAATTCTATGAACTATTATACATCTGAGCATACTATCTCTGAGAGGTGAGACAAGTATTAGTTGTCAAAAAAGGCTCAGTGCGGTATGCCTCATTTTTTTGTGCATTATTCTAAAGCACCAATCACAATTGCTTTAGTTTCTTATTAAACAGGCCGAATATGCTAATTAATACGCCCAAAAATGCCGTTATGATTAGCATGAATGCCATACCGCTTCCTGACCCTGTACCAACCAATTTACTCACTATCTGTACAACAAGTACATCTTTTTTCATAAGTGGCTCAAAAATATAATCAGCCAGTAAGCCGCCTGTAAGGTAGCCAAGGGTCATAGGTAGTATATTAATCATTTGCCTAAAGGCAAAAACTCTACCCTGTATCTCTGGTGCGATTTTAACTTGCCATATGGTAGTTGCACTGGTAACCGCAAATACTATAAAGATAGAGGTTATAAGTGTTGATATGCCCCAGATGTAGACATTACGCCCAATAGCCAATGCAACATCTCCCGTTATATAACTAATTAACAAACTGTAAAAAATCACTTTAACGCGATTTTTAGGCGCTTTTAATATCCCCACTATAACGGCACCAATGACGCCGCCAAGACCTAGCAGCATCTCAACCGTTCCAAGTATCAATTGATCATTCCCCGTTCTTGCCAATATATAAGCAGGGAAGATACCGTAATAGGTAATCCCGGTTATCAGATTGATGACTACAAATATTTTCACCAATGTCATCAAACCTGGTACTTTTCGAATATAAGTATAGCTCTCAGAAAACGACCTAAGTACACTTCTTACCGTGATTCGACCAATCTCATAAGCTTTGTGTTTCGCTGGATTTGGAATCTTGATAATCAGCAAGGAAAGTGTTCCGATGAAGAAGGTGATCAGATCGATTATCATGATGCCTTTAAGCCCAATAAACACCATCAGAGCACCTGCCAGCATAGGCGCTAACATTCTAGAGGCATTATCTGAAAAACTACGCATGGCATTCGCTTTTGTATACTTTTCCTCTGGCATCATGAGTGTAATTGATGCCGTATATGCCGGTGATTGAAATGCTTCGCATATGCCTGCAACCATACTAGACATATAGATTACCCACAAATCAAGGTGACCTAGTATCAGTAATGTAAACATTAGCCCTGTCCCAAGGGCTGCGCCAATATCTGCAATCAACATGACACTTTTACGACTGTATTTATCAACGATGATCCCTGCAAACGGACTTGTCAAAGCAAAAGGCAATAAGGAAAAGAAGCCTAAAAGTGCTGTTTCAGTGACATTATTAGTTTTAGTATATATCCATAAGATCAGAGCAAATCTTGTCATACCCGTTCCCATAATGGAAACCAATTGCCCAAACCAAAGTATTGTAAATTTTTTCATATCTTTCTCCATTTCATATCTGATATGTACGTCCATTAACTCCGCTTGTTACTACCTATTGGCATCAGATATTGACAAGAACAAAGTGTACCACCAGTACACGCTTTCTCGCAGAGAAATTGTGCTCATGGCAAGTTCTAGAATTTTAATGAGCACTTTCCTGCTGAAGACAGAGTGTACCTCCAGTTAGCACCATATCCTGCAAACTTTCCTGTTGCACAAAAAAAAAGAAAGTCATGTAAACTTCCTTCTGCTTATAGAACTTAATATGCCCAAGAATAGGTTAACACTTTAGGAAAACTGTTCAAATTGAAAGTATCACATATGATCATTACTAGATTATCCGCTTTTTTGATTGCCTTAAAAATAGGTAGACTTCACCAATTTAAGACAAATCAGCTAAAAGACGAAAAATCGGTATCATATGTTCCTCCTTGTTATGGTTTATATATACATATTATATTAATTCTTGGCTGTTGTAAAGGTCATTGTTCCTTTAGCATAATCAATAAAATGAAAATTGGTTGTAATTCATGCTTCACAACGTTAGCATAATAGAGGTGCATATGTCTTTACTTGTCATTATAGAATATACTCCACAAGAATAATTATAAAGTAATCTGTGAAAGGGATACCACATTATTTGTAGCATCCCCTTTTTTTGAATTTATATCATCTTATTAACTATTTTCTCTGTCCATCTCTATAATAAAACCAACTAGAAATGAACCTCATAAGACCTTCTAAATCACTACTCAATACATCTAAAAATTCAACACAGCAACGCACATGACGTCTTTTAAAACCCCAGTCTACCACGG
>JAQICP010000539.1 GCA_027858555.1 Vallitaleaceae bacterium | reverse complement strand
ATATTGTAAATATTGCACCGTCTTCACATCTATACATGGTCTTCACCTCTATTTATTGTGTAATTGGCTTGTTTTTGATTAACTCCATTATATCATAATATTCTGATTTGTAAATAATAACGCTTCTCATTTGCCATCAGTTGTTTATGTAGTCACAATCTATTCATAATATATGTCTTGCTATATGATAACTAATCTCGTATAATAATGATAATAATTTAACAAGGAGTGTCTTATGAGAAAACTAATAGATCAACTGGCTAGAACCTCGTTTTTAACCAGCGTAGAATTACTTGACTTACTAGACCATATGAATGAAGCAGATATCAAGTACCTTCATGAGCGTGCTATTGCTGTAAAAAAAGATCATTACGGTGATACGGTTTACATGCGTGGTTTAATTGAATTCACCAACTATTGTACCAATGATTGCCTGTATTGCGGCATCAGAAAATCCAATAGAAATGCGGAAAGATATCGTCTAACAAAAGAACAGATTTTAGAATGTTGTGAAATGGGCAACACCCTCGGCTATCGTACTTTTGTATTACAAGGTGGAGATGACCCTTATTATACAGACGAGAGAATTGTAGACTTGATTACAGCTATCAAAACCGCTAATCCTGATTGTGCTATCACCTTATCCATCGGTGAAAAGTCATATGAAAGCTATAAAAAATATCAAGATGCTGGTGTGGATCGATACCTACTTCGCCACGAGACTAACTCTAGGCAATTGTACGAATCACTCCACCCAGATATGAGTTACGATAATCGCATCCGTTGCCTCACCGATATCAAAGAAATCGGACTTCAAGTGGGCGCAGGCTTCATGGTGGGCTTGCCTGGTCAAACCAATACGGATTTTGTCAATGATTTGATGTTTCTTAAGGACCTAAATCCTCATATGGTTGGCATCGGACCGTTCATGCCGCAAAAAAATACACCCCTAAAAGATGCAGAGTCTGGTACTGCCGCAAAAACATATGTCCTATTATCACTTGTCAGACTACTATTGCCGAAAGTCTTACTACCTGCAACTACGGCTCTGGGATCCATCGATCCTAAAGGTCGGGAAAATGGCTTAAAATCCGGCGCTAATGTGGTCATGCCCAATCTGTCACCTACCAATGTCCGGGACAAATACTTGTTGTACGACGGTAAAATATGTACAGGTGATGAAGCGGCCCATTGCCGAGGTTGTATCGAAAAAAGAATTAATTCCGCTGGTTTTGTAGTCGATATGGGACGTGGGGATCATGTAAGTTATAAAGAATAAGACTATTGTGTGAAATTGTGAGTTCATCTATTGCATAACTAATTATACTAATCCTATAATTAGTTATGGTTATTGGCTTTGTTCGCACTAGGAATGTTTTCTTTAATTGGAATCGAAGAACTTTCCTATAAGATAAATACCAAACCCCTAGGTTAGAATAAACACTAATCTAGGGGTTTGGTATTTATTATGACAAACTATTATTTCTATATTTTTTAAGTTGATGACAATTAATCAGTTATTATTAATCGTTATCAAGTATCTTATTCAAACATACATATTCGATACAAGCACATAGCACTTCCATGGCTAGTTTCAATTCTTCAAGAGAAGGATATGTTGGTGCGATTCTAATATTCATATCTCGGGGATCCTTAGAATATGGAAATGTTGCACCTGCTGGTGTTAGTACCAAGCCTAAACTTTTTGCTAATTGGTCAACTGCCTTAGCTGTCCCTGGCATAAGGTCAAGATTTATAAAATACCCACCTTTTGGTTTGTTCCAAATAGCGATGTTCTTTTCGCCCAAACACTTATCGAATGCTTTATATACAATCTCAAATTTGGGTCTGATGAGTGCTGCATGCTCTTCCATATGCTCGGCTACAAAATCCATATCCTTAAGAAAGTCTGTATGCATCGCCATATTAAGTTTATTAGCGCCAATGGTCTGAACTGACATCTGACTTCTTATAAAGTCCATATTGGCCTCGCTACCAGCAATACAACTGATGCCAGCACCAGGGAATGTTACTTTCGAAGTCGATGCAAACAGATATGCTCTATTTGGATGGTTATAAGTTTTACAAGCTGCTAGGATATTCTTCAATCTGTCATGTTCTGAATATAAATGATGAATTACATAAGCATTATCCCAAAATATTCTAAAATCTTTAGCCGCAGTCTCCATGGACGCCAGCCGATCAACTACTTCATCTGAATAAGTGATGCCTGTAGGGTTAGAGTATTTTGGTACACACCATATCCCTTTAATACATGAATCTTCTTTGACTAAGCGTTCTACCTCGTCCATATCTGGACCATATGCATTCATACCGATTGTAATCATCTCAATGCCCAAAGACTCACATATAGAAAAATGGCGATCATATCCTGGGCTTGGGCATAGGAATTTTACTTTCTTTTCCTTGACCCATGGTTTATCACTATCGTTATTACCAAGTAACATAGCCTTGATAATCGTATCGTACATCAATATCAAACTAGAATTTCCACCTACGATTACCTCGCTGGCATCTACCTCTAGTATATTTGCAAATAAAGTTTTTGCCGCTCTGGTACCATCAAGTAAACCATAGTTTCGATAGTCCAATTCCTGAGTGATATCAGTTTTACCCATATATTGAAACATATCATTCGATATCTCCAACTGTTCCGTACACGGTTTACCTCTAGACATATTGAGGGCTAGATTCTGTGCTTTATAAATCTCTAGCTTTTCTTCAAGCATATCCCTACGTTTTATTAAGGCTTCTTGGGAAAGGTCCTTATAGTAGTTCATTGATATTCCTCCTATTGCATGTGCTTTAGGCACTACAAATCAGTTCCATAAACACATTCTATAACAGGATTAGAGTATTTGCAAGATTTAATTGAGATTTTTTCATTTTTTTATGCTATATTTGAATTCTCGTTATTAATCAGCTTATTTTGCAAGTATAAGCATATAATCCTTCATTTTTTCGTGATTTTCAACCAATTCTATAAGTTTATACTTATATTATGCAAATTCTAAGCCCATTGACACCGTTTGGACTCGTATAATTAGAAAAGCTTATCATTGTTTCAATAATATCCCAACAGTCCCATTATATAGCTCTGGTTCCTCCATATTCACGATATGCCCTCCACTGGTTAATGGATGAAATGTCAACATATCTTGTTTGTTCAAGTCTTTCTTTAACCTATCTATTGAGCGATTAATATCTTTGTCCTTTGGGGTTTGAATGATATAAATCGGAATTAATGTCGCCATAATGGTTTTTATATAGTCATAGTTTCCTAACAATTGATGAGACTCTATCACAGCTTGTGGATGGGTCTCAATCATCATATCGTATATGTCTTTCTGGACGGATTTGATTTTAGTTGAATTATTAGCGGCAAATCTAACGTACCCATGAAAGCCTAGTAATCTTAATAGGATACGATCAATTACCTTTACTAATTTGAGAGCAGTTTTGCTAAAGACCAATCTTGGGGTTGTTCCATTAGTAATCAACATTGTAATTAAGTCACTATAGTTTGATAGGATATGATAACCAATAACACCACCCATTGAATTACCTACCCATATACAGTTTTTCACTTGGAGCAATTCTAACAATTTTACAGCAGTCTGAGCATATGCATCAATCGTATAGGCTGTTTGGTCATCTACTTTTGTAGACTTACCATGTCCTTGTAGTGAAAAAGCAATAACATGGTAAGCCTGCTTAAAATAGTCAATTTGTTTTGTCCATTGTTCCAAGTTTCCACCAAGACCATGTGCAAATACCACCGTGACAGAATTTCCAATGCCCACTTCCCTATATGCTATATCATATGCACCTATTGTAATACATGCTTCCATACCTTTCTCCTTTCAAATATCTAATATTTATCAATATTGTTAACTAAGCCTAGATGCTCATTAAGCCCCTCCATATACATCGTCTTATAGATGCTCCATTCTACTTGTTCATCTATCTGCGCTATAAAATGATTATTATAGCCAGCAATAATAAATCCGATGTGCTGAAATAAAGTATTTTTCTCATTGGTCATAAAGCCTGCTCTTTCTAGTATCTTCTTTTGATAGTTATACGCATGCGTCACAAGATAACTTTCCACATCTTTCAATTCAGCTAGGTGAATATCTTTCACAACAGATCTAAAAAAATAATACTCCCTGGGAAA
>JAQICP010000496.1 GCA_027858555.1 Vallitaleaceae bacterium | reverse complement strand
AAAATATCTTGAAGTATATGCATAAGACTATTATGAATGAAAGTAAGAAAAAAGAAAAGCCTATCACCCCTCATGAATGAGGGGCAGGGGAGTTGAAGTGTCGAAGACACTTTGTTCTGTCACATATTGGTATGAATTGTGTTATACTAGAAGGACGAAAATCACTTAAATTGTACGGAGGACCATATGTCTTATACAGCTTTGTATAGAAAATGGCGACCGACCACATTTGACAATGTTGTGGGTCAAGACCATATTGTTAAAACGCTCAAAAATCAGATAAAATCAGACCGGATTGCTCATGCCTATCTTTTTTGTGGTACAAGAGGAACGGGGAAAACTAGTACAGCTAAAATTCTGGCGCAAGCTATTAATTGCACGGATCCCAAGGATGGCAGTCCTTGTCATGCTTGTGCCATATGTCAGTTGATTGATAGTTCTCAGAATATGAATATTATAGAGATAGATGCGGCGTCCAATAATGGTGTTGATAATATCAGGGAAATCCGTGAGGAAGTCAGATATACGCCCACAGATGGTCGTTATAAAGTATATATTATCGATGAGGTCCATATGCTATCCATCGGGGCATTTAACGCCTTACTTAAGACGTTGGAAGAACCGCCAGAACATGTGGTATTCATCTTAGCAACAACAGAGCCCCACAAGATTCCAATTACGATCTTATCAAGATGTCAGCGTTATGATTTCAAGCGTATTACAAGAGCGATCATAACAGCAGAGTTAGTCAAATTCATGGCTAATGATCAAGTCGATATCGAAGAAAAAGCTATTGGTTATATTAGCAAAGTGGCAGATGGCTCCATGCGTGATGCCCTTAGTATACTGGATCAGTGTATTGCATTTTACTTGGGAGAGACCATTACTTATGATAAGGTATTAACGGTGCTAGGCGCAGTGGATACGATTGTATTTGTAAGACTTGGTGAAGCCCTATTACATAATGATACAAAAGCTTGTCTCGATATTATTGAGGCCATATCCGATCAAGGTAGAGATATTGATCAGTTTGTGGTAGATGTGGTGACACATTTTCGTAATCTTTTAATTGCAAGGAGCGTCAAAGAAGTCCATGATGTGTTGGATCTGTCTGACGAGCAGATTGTTGATTTGAAGAATCAGGCAGCTAAGTTTGAACAATCCTCACTGATGTATTATATACGTAAATTCTCAGAGATTGAGAACAAGTTAAAATACGTATCTCAAAAGCGCATTATTCTAGAAGTTGAATTGATTAAGTTGTGTCATCCTCAGGTGGATAGTAGCAATGAAGGCTTATTAGAGCGTATGGTGGAATTAGAGCAGAAGTTGGCTAGCGGGATTTCTTCGGTAGCGGCCAGTCAGCAAGCAGTAGCGCTTGTTAGTGAGCCTAAAGAAGTAAAGAAGGCTATCTATAAGGATGCACTGCCAAAAGACATAGAAGAGGCCATAGGGCGCTTTGCAGAGGTCATAGGTCAGATGGAGATGATTCTAAGAGCGGCACTTACCAAAACAACCCGGGCTTACATGGGAGACGGTTCCCTTTACATCATATGCGAAAGCGATATTATTAAGAATACCTTGTCAGCAGCAGAAAATAAAGTTAGAATAGTAGAAGCATTAGAAAAGGTACACGGCAAGACCTTTGATTTGGTAATCATGACTGAAAAAGAATTCAATCATTATGCCCATGAAAAGAAGGACACGACAACAGGTGTTGATGAAGCAAAAGCTATGCAAAGTGAGATACTGGCAAAAAAAATAAATTTCCCAATTGAACAGATATAGGAGGTAATAATTATGGCAAAAAGACATGGTGGTGTACCAGGCGGCGGTGGCATGCCAAACAACATGAACAACATGATGAAACAAGCACAGAAAATGCAAAAAGACATGCTTGAGATGCAAGAGCAATTAGACACGATGCTATTTGAAGCGACTGCTGGTGGCGGTGCTGTGAAGGCTGAAGTGACAGGCAAGAAAATAGTTAGTAAGATTTCACTCGATCCAGATGCGGTAGATCCTGACGATGTTGAGATGTTAGAAGATCTAATCGTAGCAGCAGTTAATGAAGCCCTTAGAAAAGCAGATGAAACAGTGAATACGCAGATGTCTAAGATGACTGGCGGCGCAGGCGGACTTGGCTCACTTGGCGGATTATTCTAGGAGACAATATGGATTATTACGGTACGCATATTACTAAGTTAATAGAAGAATTATCTAGATTACCCGGTGTTGGCGGAAAGACTGCCCAACGGTTGGCATTTCACATTATCAATCTGCCTGAGGATATGGCAAACCAATTGGCGAAGTCTATCGTGTTGGCAAAACGTAATACCAGGTATTGCGAAAAGTGTTTTACAATAACCGACAAAGAGCTATGCCCCATATGTGCCAGTGAGAAACGTAACGGCACAACCATTATGGTAGTGGAGCAGTCTAAGGATCTGGCGGCTTATGAACGCACTAGAGAGTTCAAAGGTTTGTATCATGTCCTACAAGGGGCCATCTCTCCTATGATAGGTGTTGGACCTAATGATATCAAGGTACGAGAGCTTTTAATTCGTTTGCAAAAAGAAGACATAGTGGAAGTAATCTTAGCCACTAGTTCAACGGCTGAAGGTGAAGCTACAGCAACTTACCACAGCATGTTAATCAAACCTATCGGCATCAACGTAACTAGAATTGCTAATGGGGTTCCTGTTGGCGGCGACTTGGAGTATATCGATGAAATCACATTGCTCAGGGCACTTGAAGGGCGTATAGAATTATAGATATTTATTAGTTTTTCAGACAGATTCCATAAGTGATTATCTTAGGAGGTATCATATGAAAAAACGCATGATTATGATTGTACTTTTAATGGCTTTAATGTTATTGATATTAACAGGATGTTTACCAGGTGATGGTACTTATACAGATGGTCATATGGCCAATTTTTTAAGTGGCGTATGGCATGGTTGGCTTGCTCCTTTATCACTCATTCTTGGACTATTTAATAAAAGTCATCGCATATATGAGGTGTATAACACTGGTTGGTGGTATGATCTTGGATTCTATATTGCAATTGTTGGTGGCTTTGGTGGTTTTGCGTTAAGTAGGAAAAAGAAACGCAAAGAAGATTAGTGTAGCGCACCTTTGTTAGAGTACAAGTCATAGAGTTAAGCATATTAGTACCACAATTGGAGATTAACATGACAAAAGCTTTTTTATACGAAACTCATTTACATACTTCTGAGACCAGCGCTTGCGGTAAAAGTTCTGCCGCGGATCTTGTAGAGGCCCATTATGAGCAAGGCTATAGTGGGTGTGTTGTCACGGACCATTTTTTTAATGGTAATTGTGGTGTGAGTCAAAACTTAAGCTGGCAAGAATGGGTAGAAGGATTTTGTGCAGGATATGAAGCGGCCGTTATAGCCGCGTTTGATTTGGATTTTGATGTATTTTTTGGACTCGAATATAACTATAATGGGACGGAATTTACTACTTATGGCGTAGATAAGACATTTTTGTTAATGAATCCCGATATGATGAGTTGGTCCCTTGAACATTATTTTGAAATGGTTCGTGCTTACGGTGGTTTTATCATTCATGTACATCCGTTTCGAGAAGAAGTGTATATACCTAAAATTCGATTATACCCAGACCTAGTAGATGCGGTAGAGGTTGAAAACCTACATAATGCTAAGGATGCATATAATCAGAAGGCCCTTGCTTATGCCAGACGGTATGATCTGCCTATGACAAAAGGCTCAGATACCCATGATGTGGCTGATATATGCGGGGGTGGCATGGTTTTTGAAACGAGACCAAAGGATATTCAGGATATGATTGAAATGATTAAGAAGACTAGGTATTAGAGGGATAGAAGCTGATACAACGATTAGTCTTAGAGGATAGACAAGTTCTTCATTAGTGCCTACTTAAGACATACCACAGTATGTTACCTATAAGCATAACTAGTATTGGAACCAAGCTTTCTTTCACAACCAACATGTGGTAAAATTAAGTCAAGTAACTAGAAACTTTTAACGGGGATTTTCATATAAAGCTATTGAGGTGA
>JAQICP010000465.1 GCA_027858555.1 Vallitaleaceae bacterium | reverse complement strand
ATTATATATAGTGGCTCTATTATTAATGTTAGGGTAGTGACTTATTTTAATAAAGCTGAAACAGCAGATATGTCACGTGATCTTTTAATAACTGGTGATTCATCATCTTGATATACGTTCAATCGACCGTTGAAATCCAGCTTTGAGGTATCTTGATATATAATACCCAGTGGAAAATTATCTGTCATGTACGCCAAATCAAGTGCTGCTTTAAAATCAGATGGATCATGACTTTCTTCAATATAATGACTATTGTCTTTGTACCATTTGAAGGTATTAATCTTGTTGAATGTCACACAAGGATGGAATATGTCAATGATAGCGTAGCCTTTATGATTAATTGCTGCTTCAATCATTTTAGTCATATGTGGAATATTGCCTGAAAATGATCTTGCAACAAAGGTAGCACCCATTGTAAGGGCAAGGGCAATTGGATTAACTGGTTCATTATAGACACCATAAGTTTGAACTGTCGTTACTAATCCTTTTGGGCTAGTAGGTGACCCTTGTCCTTGGGTTAATCCATAAATCATATTGTTATGTACGATATGGGTAATATCAGGATTTCTTCTTACATTATGGATGAAATGATTACCACCTTCACCGTACATATCACCATCCCCACCTTCTGCAATAACAGTCAGTTCAGGATTTGCAGTCTTAATGGCTACAGCCACAGGTAAACCTCTACCATGTAGGCCGTTAAAATAGTTCGTGTTAATATATTGTGGCATCTTTGCTGCTTGCCCAATACCAGATGACATGACTACTTCTGTTGGATCTAATTCTAGATTTTGTAATGCTTCAATAAGGGCTTTTCTAATTGTGAAATTACCACAGCCTTTGCACCATGCAATATCTAAAGAATCGTCAAATTCAAAGTTTTTCATGCTAGCACCTCCTTAATCTTAAGATTTAGTTCTTCAATGGAGAAAGGTTCACCATTGTATTTTAATATGGAACTAGTAGTTTTCACATCTAATTTCAATTTAAGCAGACCACCCAATTGACCAGTGGCATTGTTTTCAATATTAATAATGAGCTCAGCTTGGTCGAAATAACTTTTTAATGAAGGTGCTAAAGGGTAGGGCTGTTTGATATATAAAAATGCGGTGTCATTTCTATCATCATTTAATATGTATTCATTAATAACACCATATGTAGAACCCCAGCCTACAAGTAAATGCTTGTAATCTGTTGGTCCAATAAGTTCTGGTTGGGTATAATCTTCAAGTAATAATGCTTCTTTTGATAAACGCTTGTCAGTCATTGTAACCCTAACGTCAAAACTCTCAGTAATCATACCGTTTTCATCATGTTCATCTGAATCGCATTTTACGAGGCCTTGTCCATTATTTGGAATACCCCTTGGAGATAAGCCATTCTTTCCAACACGGTAACGTTTATAATCTGCGTCAGTTTTCACAACAAATGAAGTGAGATTCTCATCACTGATATCATATGCTTCCATCTGACCTTTTGAATCCAAATAAAACTGATCTGTTAAAACAAATACAGGGACTTGGTATTTATCTGCCAAATAAAAGGCACGACTGGTTAATTCAATACCGTCCTTTAGATGTCCTGGTGCCAGTACGATTTTTGGAAATTCACCGTGACCTGAATAGACTACCAGATTCAAGTCTTCTTGCCCAGTTCTAGTTGGAAGGCCGGTTCCAGGACCTGGTCGTTGTGCCAAATGCAATACGAAAGGTGTTTCTGTAATGCCAGAGAGACTAACTGCCTCTTCCATCAAAGCAAATCCACCACCGGATGTTGTTGCAAGACCTCTTGCACCAGCATACCAGCTGCCTATAACCATATTCAGTGCGGCAATCTCATCTTCAGCTTGCTCAACTACAACACCGAATGCTTTGGAGTTTTCAGCCATATAGATTAAAACACCGGTAGAAGGTGACATGGGATAAGCTGATACGAAATTACAACCACCAGCTAAAGCACCAATACCCACAGCTTCTGTACCGCTCAATGTTTTGAAAACAGTATTAATTTCATGAGGTGATACGTCACACATATGGCTATAATTAGCCCCTAGTAGATGGCCGCTGGTATAGGCTACCTGATTGCCATTTTGAATCCGTTCATTTTTATCAGTGAATTTATTGGCTATCAGTTCTTGTGCAAAACCACATTTAATACCTAACATACCCATGATAAATCCAAATAATATGGTGTTACCAAAAAGAACGCTACCAGCTTCAGCAGCTAGATCTTCAACATTTAATTCGTGAAATTGACTGCCATATAGCTTATGGTCATCTTCCGTAATGAAATCAGACTTACCCAATATAATGGTTTTCTTATCAATACGTGGTTTTAAACGATATAAACTGTGGTTATTCATCAAAAATAAGAAATCTATTCTTTCACTGTACGCGTAGACAGGTGTCTCGGAAACGCGAATTTCGACTGAGTTGTTACCACCTCTTACCC
>JAQICP010000438.1 GCA_027858555.1 Vallitaleaceae bacterium | reverse complement strand
CATTCACCAATCCATCCATAGTAGCAAAGGGTACACTACCATAAGATAGAATCATATCATGAAATGACTTGATATCGAATAAATCACCAAGTTCTTCCATACATTGTTCTTTGTAGTTTGAGATTTTGTAATAACCATAGGTATAATGAATATATTCACCTGGATTGCAAAGAAGTCGATTAACAGATTCTTTTGCAAGGTCTTCAGGATAGCCCATGGATACATAAATCTCAACGGCCTGGGTGTATGTAATGCCATCTACATGAATATATAAATCCATAACCGCACCATTGTATAAACTCATCATGGAGACATAGTACATCAGCTCACTTACGTAATCCTCTAATTCGATATACTCGTAAGCTTTACCTTGAACATATGTAGCCCAGCCTTCTTCGAATGGTAACCATGACAAAGCTTTTCTTATCAGCGGCAGTTCACTACCATACAGCTTAGCAAAGTACATGTGATGTCCTGGCATGTTCTCGTGGAAGTATAATTCAAGCGTAGAAGCATCTACAGTATCGTAAGCATCTGCAGTGAGATACATATTGCCATAATCCTCGCCATCAATGGTTAATGGGAAGTAGAATCCAGCAGCCAGATAATCTTCAAGATAGGATGGAATCACATTCTCGGATGCGTTTTCTATGCCATAATCGTAAAACTCAGCATCTAGTGCAATTTGTTGATAGGCATATACGTCATCAATAGATTCATAAGATGGTAAAAGTGTGGTTAAATCCATTTCAAGAATTTCAGGGTGTTCTGCCGTTATTGCTTGGATTTTTGTTGAATAAGCCATTGACTGCTCCACTAGAAAACGACGGTATTCGTCAATAGTCATATCATAGGATGTCTTTGATTTTATCAAGTAGGTATAGAAAGCATCTTTGTTATCCCATGTGCTAATACCATTATCAGTGGTTGCATATTGTTTGATATCTTCCATGGCGATGATGATCTCCTCATATACAGGGTAGATGTCATCGGTAATAATGCTTAGACACTCAGCCTTGTATGCGTCAGAAATATCAGCATCTAGATTAAGTGCGTCAACACGATCTACAAAACTTAGGTACATCATGAAAGATTCAGGTTCGCCTAACATATCATTAATCTGTGTGATCACCAAATCATACATACTAGCAGGCATTAGAAGGCCTAAATCAGCTTGGCTATAGGTATAAGCAATGGTTTGGTCTATATACCTTGGGACTTGGCGCAACCGCTCTAGATAAGGTGCAATCTCGCTTTCCTTATCAAATTCAATCTGCATTAATGTGATAGGCAGATAGACTTGTATACCTGATGTCGGCTCAAATTGTGTGAAATAGTAATAGAATTCTTCTGAGTTTATGGCATCATTCATATGAAACGCCATCATGTCATAGGTGATTTGTCTATCTTTAGTTAAGCTGTCATAGTCATAGCTTTCAAGATTAAGAAGTTCTTCTTTAATGTTATCGACATAGGCCTCTGAAGCTTCAAAAGTGAAGTCGTCCATCTGACTGAGTAAGTCACCTAGGCCTATTTCTTCTAGATCACCATATTTAAAAGTGGCATCAATAGGTGACGCGGCAATTGACTCCAAAGCAAATTCTTCTGCAAAGGCATCAAAAGATGATTGAATACCCTCGTCGTAAACGATCTCCTCAGGTAATTCGGTCGGTTCAGGTCCAGAGTCTGTCACTTCAACATCATCTGTAATGTCTGCTGGTTCATCAATTATTACTTCTTTTTTACAAGCGGATAATAACAGTGCTAGGATCAGTAACAAACTTATTAATCTTAATTTTTGGTTTTTCATCGTGGCTCTCCCTTAATTCTATTTACTTACTACAGGTCTACTCTTTTGGTTAATAGTTTCGCAGATATAAAGTAGAAAACTACGATATAGATAAACCATAGAACGACAGCAAGTAGTATGTAATTTCTTATTATATCAAAATATAGCGTAGAGTCAATTACATCTGTTTCAGCCATGGTGCTAAATGCATCAATATACTTATTTGCAAAACTAAAGGCAGTCATTATAAAGAAATTAATGATTTGCATGACGGTATAGACAACTATGAATACGACGAAACTCAGAAGACCACCATGACGGCTTTGGGCAAAAAGTGTTTTCCTAATGGTGATTGCTAAAATAGCTACCATAATATAGCCAAACCATTCAATTAATTGAACCATATATATTAAGAAAATAGCAAGTGGTCCAGGAAGTGCGCCACCATATATATCACCCAGTGCATCAATGAAATATCTGACATCGCCAGTGGAACCGTCAAAATATAAACCTTTTGCGTAAAGAAAGTTAAGGTACATGAATAAGAATGTGACGGTTGAAAATATAAATAACGTCAACTAGTTGTTAATCATTTTAGAACCAAGTATCTTATAGCCACTATTAGGTGTCATGAATAACATATAACCTTGTTTTTGGTTCAGATCAGTGGAGTAAGAACGAATAGCTTCTGCAAATATAAGGACAGTTACACCGATAATCATAAGGAGAATCAATACGATAGCTACGCCAAGCAGGGCACCGCGTTTATTAATGCCAAGGAGAATAATGATTTCTGCTATGACCATAAATATTCCAGTTATGGCTAAAACATTTTTTCTTCTTAAGAATTCATATTTTAGTAGATTTAACATTATGCATACACCTCCTTATATAGATCAACAATGGATTTGTTTTTATCAGCTCTTATTGTTTCTGCATCACCCATGATAATGATGCTTCCTGCTTTAATAAATATGACATCATCTAGAATCTTCTCTATCTGATCGATTAGATGGCTAGATATAATAATAGCATTATCTTCAGTTGCATTGTCTAATATAGCGCTCATGATCTTATCTCTAGCTACAAGGTCAATGCCGTTAAGGGGTTCATCGAGCATATAAAGCTTTGCTCTCCTAGACATGGTGGAAGCTAT
>JAQICP010000380.1 GCA_027858555.1 Vallitaleaceae bacterium | reverse complement strand
TTTGTTTTTTCTTCATTTTGTTTAGTGCCCATAAGTAAATAGAAAAAAGCAGATAACATATGAGATTCTGCTTTAAACTCATTTTCTTGAAAAGCACTGCCTATTGGATCGAACAATTCAATTAACTTGATACCATAAGTAGGGACTTTTTGACAACGATTCTCTGAGAATGAACGATTAACTAATAAATTCAGTTCTTCTTTTTTTGATAATGTGAAATAGATTTTATAACCTTGAATATCATCGGAATTTAACGTTACAGAATATTTTTCGCTAGGAAAAACATATAATATCATATTTGATTTAAGTAGAAAATGATTAAAACCAAAACTAAATTCAAGAGATCCTTTTGATAGAATATAAACTGAATACAAGGTTTCCTTTTGTATAATGAAGGGTTTGTTCCAATCGTTCACCCCTTCTTTTAAATCCATTAATAGTGTAATTTTTTTTACTTTCATTTTGGGCTCCTTAGCTATCACGATATATAAAATCATACATCAATAAACTCAAAATATCAATATTATATAAATTATAGTTTATATATAATATTGCACACCGTTTGCTTTGAGAGTATAGTTATTATTATAAAACATATAAAAACATTAATCTCGGTATATTTAAATTAGGTAAGTGCATATTGATTAGTATTTAGTAACAATATTACGGATATTTGGTTAAAAAGTATAAGATCAATCAGATAATTGTGTAAGAATAATTAGGTGTTTGTAATTTCAAAAATAGTTATGCATATGAAAATATTGATATTGACTGTTTAGATGATAAAAGAACCTGTAAACAAATATTTAAAACAAGAACATGGAGGTGGCTATTTTGCCTACAGATATATTGCTTAGATTACAAAGTGTATCAAAAACATTTCCTGGAGTTAAAGCTCTTGAAGATATAGATTTTGAATTGAATGAAGGTGAAGTACATTGCTTATGTGGTGAAAATGGTGCAGGTAAATCGACTCTGATAAAGATTTTATCAGGAGCACATTTACCAGATCAAGGTGGAGAGATTTATTTTGAAGGTGAAAAGGTAAAATTAACACCTCATTATGCTATGGAACTCGGAATTCAGACTATATATCAAGAACATATTGTTTTTCCTCATTTAAGTATTGTAGAAAACATATTTAGTGGCATGGAAATACATAAGCACGGATTGGTGCAAAAAAAAGAGATGATCAAGAAGACATCAGAAGTTCTTACATATCTTGATAGTAATTTGGATCCGGAGTCTTTGGTAGGAGATCTTTCAAGTGGTGAACAAAAACTTGTTGAGATAGCAAAGGGATTGATATTTCAAAGAAAAGTCATCATATTAGATGAACCTACTGCATCTTTCTCAGCGTCAGAGATTGAACATTTATTAGGTCTGATTCGCACAATTAAAAGTAAAGGGATTGGCGTTATATACATATCCCATCATTTAGATGAAGTGTTTAAGATTGCAGATAGAATTACTGTCATACGTGATGGTCAAAAAGTAAATACCTATAACTGTGAAGATATTAATGAGCAGATTCTTATAAAAGCTATGGTTGGTAGAGATGCTTCAACTTTCTATAAACGAGAAACTGTAGCTATAGGTGATGTGATTTATGAGGCAAAGAATATTACTGGCAACGGAGCAAAAAATGTTTCATTACAATTACACCAAGGTGAGATTCTAGGGATATCCGGAATGGTTGGTTCAGGTCGTTCTGAATTAATGAATGTATTGTTTGGTGCAGTTAAAGTTGATTCGGGACAGATATTTATTAATGGAAAAGAAGTTAATCTTAAAAATCCAGCAGATGCAATAAGAAAGAAGATGTGTTTTATAACTGAAGATAGGCAACATACAGGTCTTTTTCTTGCTCATAGTATTGCCAGAAATACAATTGTTGCCAATCTAGTTAATTCAAAGAAAACAATTATGTTACCAAAGCAAGATGTTGCAATTGGTGAAAAATTTATGAAAATACTTAAAACAAAAGCGAAAGATGCCAATGTTAAGGTAGTTAACCTTTCAGGTGGCAATCAACAAAAAGTAGTTTTAGCTAAATGGTTTAATACTGAGGGAGAAATATATATATTTGATGAACCAACACGCGGTATTGATGTTGGCGCTAAGCAAGAAATATATCAAGTAATGGTTAACCTTCTTAAGCAAAACAAAGGTATCATTATGGTTTCCTCTGATATGCCGGAGATTATTGCAATGAGTGATAGGATTGTTGTAATGAAAGAAGGAGAGATTCAAGCAGTTCTCCAAAAAGAGGAAATCACAGAAGAAAATATACTAACCGAATCTATTGGGGGTGCAAAAATATGATTTTTAAAAAAACAACTAAGCTAGAAGATAAAAAACAGAAGATATCAATATTCAGAAGAAGTGAAAACTCGACTGTAATTACAGTTTTGATTAGTTTTGTCATTGCGATTACGACGATTCAATTAACAACTGGTATGTTAAGTGGTGATTTTTCAATTCCATCGTTTATTACACCTAATAATATATTTAATGTTTTTATGCAGATATCAGTTGCAGGTATTCTTGCCATTGGCATGAGTGTCGTTATGGTATCTAGAGGTATTGACCTTTCCGTTGGTATGCTAGTTTCACTGATAACAATATTAATGGCAAAAAGTGTGACGGATTGGGGATTAAGTTTACCGGTAACACTTCTGCTAGGATTCACTGTTAGTGTATTACTGGAAACCATTCTCGGGTAGATTATTTCTCGAGCAAAAGTCGAGCCATTTATAATTACACTTGGCGGCATGATCATGTTCCAAGGTATAGCATTGCTTCTTTGTGGATCAAGAGAAGTGCGCTTAGCCAATGGTGAGTTTGATTTTCTCAAGTTTAATATTATAGAGGGTGCAAAGTTTGACGGATTGAACCTTATAATACCTATTTACGTTATCATATTTATAATTGTTGCTGCCATAATTTGGGCGATAATGAAGTTTACACGATACGGAAGATGGATATATTGTGTCGGGTCTAATCCGGAAGCAGCCTATTTATCTGGTATTAATGTGAAAAATGTAAAAATGAGTGTTTATTCACTTAATGGTGTGATGGTGTTTCTTGCAGCTATGGCATTGAATTCAAGACTTGGTGTTGCACTTATTTCCGGTGGTACAGGACTTGAAATTGACGCCATTGCAGCGGTTGTTATTGGTGGTGTTGCTATGTCAGGTGGAAAAGGTAATGCATGGGGAGCATTCTTTGGTGCAATATTACTTGGTTTTATTGGAAATGCAATGAGTATGCTTAGATTACCAGGTGAATGGCAGTATATCATTAAAGGATTAGTTATTATACTATCGATTATTGCCGGTACAATGACACATTTCATATCAAAAAAAATAAAACGTAAAGCACGAATCTCATAACAATTATTAGTTATATCAATTTGATATTAGCAGCGAAATGCTGGTAATTATATATGTATCAAGTTAAGAAGTTCCAAGTGCATAATTGATGTCAATTCAAGTAGTTAAAAAAAGGAGGAAATAAAATGAAAAAGATTTTAGTTATTATTTTAAGCTTAATATTAGTATCAACATTACTTGCAGGGTGTGGAGCGTCAGATGAGGGCAAAGTAGCATCAGACGAAGGCAAAGTAGCATCAGATGAGGGCGAAGTAGCATCAGACGAGGGCGAAGCAAAATCAATAACAGTAGGATATTTTAAAGCAGCAGCAGATGATTATTATAAAGCGGGCTGGGATGTATTTAATGCACTAGCTGTTAAAGAAGGCTGGGAAGTTTATGAAATCATGGGTGACGGAACTGATGCAAAAATGCTTGCAGCTATTGAAGATTTTATAACACAAAAAGTAGATGCCATTGTTTGTGTTCAAACAACTTCTGCAAGTGGTGCTGAAGTAGCAAAAAAAGCAAAAGAAGCTGACATTCCATTTTTCTCATTAACACATCAACCTGATGCTATTGCAGGTTTTGAACCAACAGGTGCATCATGTTACGATTGGATTCAAACTGGCATTTATGCTGGAGATTCAGCGCTAGAATACGGAGCTGAAAAAATTATTATGATTGAAGGCGTTCAAGGTCAAGGCACTGCAGCTGGCCAAACAATTGGTTTCTTACAATCATATGAGGATGCCGGACAAGCTGTTGAAGTTGTATTCACAGGTTACGGAAATTGGTTTGCACAAGGTGCACTAAAAGCTATGGATGAGGCACTTGCAGCAGTAGGTCCTGATGGATTTGATGGTGTATATGTACACAATGATGAAATGTTAGATGGTGTATTACAAGCAATAGAGAATGCTGGACTAGATTCAAGTAATTACTGGATGGGATCTTCAAATGGTAAAGAAAAATCATGGGTATGGGTAGCAGACGGTAAAGTTACTATGGACGTAAACCAAACTGCTTCACTTGAAGCCGATTTAGTATTTCAAATGATACAAGCTGAATTCGCTGGTACAGAATATAAACATTATGTTTACTCAATGCTTAAACCTTTTACTAAGGACAATATGGACAATCTAGTACCTTATGGTTTAGATGCTTATATGAAAGGTAGAGAAGAAGGCGCATTTACTTATGAATTAAAAGATCCAGTTTTTGAAGAGTGGTCATTTTAGTAATAGATAAATAGTTATTGTAGCTCATTTAACATCATAAACTTGGAAAGACACCTAAGGCGGTCATGCAGCCTTAGGTGTAATTAAAATCGATATACTTTATTCTGTGATAAGATGACGGGATTTAAAAATAGACATTAAGGAGGAATTACATATGGAAAACAAAATCAATGTGGCCATAATAGGGTTAGGCTTTGGCAAAGAATTCATACAAATATATCAGCAACACCCTAATGTAGGTAAAGTAGCGATATGTGCTAGAACTAAAGAAAAGTTAGATAAAATTGGCGATCAATTCAATATCGATGAAGATATGCGATTTACAAGTTACGGGGATGTTTTAAACTCTAAGGATATTGATGCGATTCATATTGTCACACCGATATTAGAACATGCTAAACAATCACTTGAAGCATTAAATGCCGGGAAACATACAGCATGTACAGTACCGATGGCGACATCAGTTGAAGAGTGTAAGGCTATCGTTGAAGCGAAAAATAAAATGAGTAAAGTATCTATGATGATTGAAACAGTTATATATTCCAGAGAGTTTTTATATGTTAAGAATCTCGTTGAAACTGGCAAAATCGGGAGAATTCAATTTGCAAGAGGCTCTCATTTACAAGATATGGGACTTGAAGGTTGGCCAGAGTATTGGTTAGGTTTTCCACCTATGCATTATGGTACACACGCAATAGCGCCATTATTAACTATCACTAAGTCTAAGGCTGAATCGGTTGTATGTCATGGTTCTGGATCAATAAGCGAAGATAAAGCTAAAAGATATGGTTCACCTTTTGCTGTCGAAACTGCAACTATCAAACTTAAAGATTCAAATGTAGTAGTAGAGGCTACAAGAGCACTGTATGAAACAGTCAGACAATATAGAGAAAGCTTTGATGTATATGGTGATAAATCATCATTTGAGTGGGAACAAATTGCAGACGAGGGTCATATAATGTATGATGGAGGAGAGGATTCAAGACGAGTTCATGTACCTGATACGGATAGTTTATTGCCAGTTGAAATTGCTTCTTTTACTAAGAAAGAGCAGATTGATGATAAAAACCATGTTTCGTTTATTCAAGGAGCAGGTCATGGTGGTTCTCATCCCCATCTTGTAAATGAATTTGTTAGTGCAATTATAGAAAAAAGAGACTCAGCTGTTGATGCAGTTATTTCAGCTAATATTACTTGTACCGGAATATGTGCCCATGAATCAGCTTTAAAGTCAGGTGAAAGACTAATGATTCCTGATTTTTGCGAAATATAACAATAAAGGAGATGATTATTAATGAAAATAGGAGCAAATACTTGGATATGGGCTTCACCTTTTAGTAATGAAACATTTGATTTGATACCTAAAGTGAAGGCAATGGGTTTTGATACATTTGAGATTGCTGTTGAAAATCTGGATAACATAGATTTACCTAAGCTAAATAGTTTATTAAAAGAAAACGAACTTTCTGTTATATTATGCGGTGCATTTGGTCCGACGAGAGACATATCTAATATGGATGAAAATATTAGAAATATAGGAAAAGATTATATTATTGACTGTATAAAAATGGCGGAGGCTTTAGATTGTAAATTATTTTCCGGTCCAATTTATTCAGCGGTAGGAAAAACGAGAATGGTATCAAGCGAGCAAAAGAAACAAGAATGGGCATGGTGTGTTGAGATTCTAAAAGACATTAGTCCTATTGCTCAAGCTGCAGGTGTTACAATAGGGATAGAACCTCTAAATAGGTTTGAAACGGATATGATTAATCTTGTTGACCAAGCTTTGGATTTGATAGAAGATGTAGGAAGTGATGTATATAAAGTACATCTTGATATGTTTCATGGTAATATAGAAGAGAAAAGTATTCCTGATACGATTAGGAAACTTGGTAATCAACTTTGTCATCTTCATGCTTGCGAAAATGATAGAGGCGCACCTGGATCTGGTCATCAAGATTGGATTGGCGTACGAGATGCGTTAATAGAAATTGATTATAAAGGATCGGCAGTTATAGAATCATTTATTCCTGGTGTGGAAGAAATTGCAAAAGCTGCTTCCATATGGAGACCATTAGCAAAAAGTCAAGATGATCTTGCACAAGAAGGACTAGATTTTTTAAGAAGTCTTTTTCAGAATCTATGAGTGATTGATGGAGGTATTGTTTATGAGAAAAAAACTAAGATATGGCATGGTAGGCGGGAGTTTAACATCTTTTGTTGGAAATGTTCACAGACAAGCTATCAGTTTTGAGGCAAAAGCTGATTTGGTAGCAGGGTGTTTCAGTACAAATGAAGTAGCTAATAAAGAATGTGCGCAGTTTTATAGAGTTGATGATGAGAGAAATTATGCAGATTTTCATGAAATGGCTAAGAAAGAAAGTATAAGGGAAGATAAAATAGATTTTGTTTCTATAGTTACACCTAATTATATGCACTATGAAATCGCAAAAACCTTTCTTGAAGAAGGCATTAACATTATGTGCGAAAAACCTTTATGCTTCAGTGTTGAACAAGCGTTAGAACTTGAAAAATTAGCTGAGGAAAGTGGTGTTTTATTCGCAGTCACGTATAGCTATTCAGGTTATGGAATGGTTAAACAAGCTAAAAAACTAGTGGCAGATGGTGAAATTGGTGACATTATCAATGTTAATGCTGAATATTTGCAAGAATGGTTAATCGATGATATTGGAGCGGGTGATGAAAGCACAACGAAGTTGTCTATCTGGAGAAAAGACCCCAAATATAGTGGTATATCCAATTGTGTAGGCGATATAGGCACACATATTGAAAACACAGTGGCTTATATAACTGGCTTAAAGCTCAAAAAGGTGGCAGCAGTACTTGATTCATTTGGTCAAGCATTAGACTTAAATGCGAATATGCTCGTTGAGTTTGAAAATGGAGCTCATGGCGTATATGCAAGTTCACAGGTGTGTGTTGGACATGCAAATGGTCTTGTAGTTCGAATATTTGGAACAAAAGGTGCAATTGAATGGCATCAGGAAGAAGCTGATCATTTATACGTGACTAGAAAAGGCTTCGGAACACAAATGTATAACCGTGGTATGGGGTATATAACAGGTAGAGCGGCAGAACTTAATCGGATTCCATCTGGACATCCTGAAGGTTTATATGTGGCATTTGGAAACGTGTATAAAACTTATATCAATGCAATACTTAAAAAAATCAATGGTGAGATTCTTACTGAGTCGGATCTAGATTTTCCATCAGTATCGGATGGTGTAGATGGTGTCAAGTTTATTCACAGTGTTATAAACAGTAATAATAATAATTCACCTTGGACAGAAATTTAGTTGTGAAGTAAAGGAGCGTGAGTTATGAGTAGACCAGTAACATTATTTACAGGACAATGGGCTGACTTAGGCCTCGAGGATATGTGTAAACTAGCTAAAGATATGGGTTATGAAGGACTTGAGATTGCAACTTGGGGACAAATCAATGTAAGAAAAGCAGCAACAGACAAGGTTTATGTAGAAGAAGTAAAGCAAGTTTTAGATAAATACGGACTTTCATGTGATGCACTTGGCGCTCATCTTACGGGTCAATGTGTCGGCGCTTTATACGATCCGAGACTCGATGGATTTGTACCGAGTGAAATGGTAGGAGATCCTAAAAAAATTCGCTTATGGGCGATTGAAGAAATGAAGGATACTGCAAGAGCTGCAAAAGCGTTAGGCTGTTCAGTTGTAACTGGATTTATGGGCTCAGCGGTATGGAAATATTGGTATTCTTTTCCTCAGACAACGGAGCAAATGATTCAGGATGCCTTTGAGGAACAAGTAACTTTATGGGGGCCAATATTTGATGTATTTGATGAATGTGGTGTTAGATTTGCCCTAGAAGTTCATCCTACAGAGATTGCTTTTGACTATTACACAACTAAAAGATTGCTCGAGACTTTCGAGTATAGAAAAACCCTTGGTATTAACTTCGATCCTAGTCATTTGATATGGCAAGGCATGAGTCCTACAGTTTTTTTACAGGATTTTATTGAGAGTGTATATCATGTTCATATGAAGGATACTAAGATGAATTTAGACGGTCGAACAGGCATACTTGGCTCTCATTTACCTTTTGGAGATATGCGACGTGGTTGGAACTTTGTATCGTTAGGCCATGGAGATGTGGATTTTGATAAAATCATACGTATATTGAATGAAGCTAATTATAACGGACCATTATCCATAGAATGGGAAGATAGTGGCATGGATAGGATATATGGAGCAACTGAAGCTTGTGAGTTTGTTAAAAAGATTAATTTTAGTCCTTCCACATTTGCATTTGATAATGCTTTGAAAAATGATTAAATAGGTATAACATCTACTTACGTAAAAATTGAGATAATGAATTAACAATTTTAGAGTATCCACCCCTTATACGACGGAAATGGTAGAAC
>JAQICP010000191.1 GCA_027858555.1 Vallitaleaceae bacterium | reverse complement strand
AGGGTTTTCAAGTACTGCCCCGCCATATGTCTTAGTTACTTTACCTTCTTTGTCTAATTTATCTAAATCTCTTCGGATTGTCTCTTCGGTCACATTATACTGAGTTGCCAAATGATGGACCCTCACAGATTTTTCTTTTTGAATCAAAGTCATGATTTCTTGCCTACGTTCAATTGCTAACATAGCTTGCTCCTCTCTCCCCCTGCAAATACAACTAAAAGCCACAGGATACAACATTCATTATACCACTGTGGCTTACATTCTTCTATAGATTAAAAGCGATCTTTATATCCTCAATATGACTTTCTTCAATGCTGACAATCTCGCCAATACTCTTTGAAGCGATGATGGCTTTTGCGCTATATTCAGCAACCTCCAACCGATCAAATGCCTCAATCAGTTTTGAGCCAGTAGCAATAATACAGTCATTCTTCATCAAGATAACCGGCACATCTTTAGTAAATTCTCCTGCCACTCTTTCAGTCTCTAAGAAAGTGTCCCCAAATGGTAACTTAGGCATATCTCTAAGCAACAAATAGCTTTCAGGAATCGTTCTCGAATCAAAGTCAACATCCGTCGTAGCAAATGCCATAATATTTGGAGCATGGGCAATAATAATAGAATTAACATGTGGCTGTTGCTCGTATATCTTCTGATGCAAAAGAACGGATCGACTTGGCTTTTTACCTTTTTCTTTTTCACCATTTTCTATTCGAACTAAATCTTCTGCTTCAATATACTTACGATCCACACCATAAGGTGTTATCACAAAAGACTTCTCATCAATTCTTTGTGAGAATGTACCTTGTGTACTTGTGAAAAGTTGTTGGTTATAAGCTCGGTGAATCAACCCACTCATTTCTCTACGGATTTCTTTTTCTTTGGTAGAATAGAAATCCACTTCGAATTCTTCTAACTGAACCTGTTGTTTCACTTTACAGATATCTATCTGTTCTGGGGTTAATGATTTTGGGCGACTTATTATATTAGCTTTTAGCTCTAGTCTTGCTGAGAAATCCAATGTCTCAAAAGCTTTAAAAGCTTCAAACAGATTGATTGCGCCTACTACTACACCATGATTTTCAAGCATCACGGTATTCATGCCTTCTGCAAAAACATCAGCAATTTTTTTACCAAGTTCATCACTTCCAGGCAAACCATATTTTGCCATACCAACTTTTCCACAAACTGGTGCCACGTTCGGGGGAATATATAGATTCGGAATCTTCCTGACACTGCTCATGGCCACTAGTGCTGGCGGATGGGCATGTAATACTGCTTTTAAATCGGGCCTTATATCATACACAGATTTGTGAAAAGGAAACTCGATAGATGGTTTGTGTTCACCAATAACTGTACCCTCTTTTGTCACTCTGATGATATCTTTTCTTGTTAAAGACCCCTTATCTACGCCTCCTGGCGTTATCCATATATCACCATTTTCATCGATTATGGATAAGTTACCGCCTGAAGTCGTTGTCATGCCATTCCCATAGATCCGCTGCATAATCATAATGATCTGGTCTGCTGGGTGTAATATATCAAAATTCATTCAATCATCTCTTTTCTTGTTTTGTAAGCAATCATAATAACTTTATTGTTTAGTAGCCTTTTTAAATAGAAGCCTTATTCTCATGCTCAATAATATCCCAAGAAGCATAAATCAGTTTACTATAATCTGGATTGAGTAAGGCTTCACATTCAAAGGATTGTCTTGGTGAGTTAATATCTACACCGCTTATTTGAAAGAAATCATATTGGTCACACAAGTCCCTAACTACTTTCAACTGTTCTTTTGTGTTTCGGCTTGGCATATAGGTAATAGCCTTAAATCCAATGCCTTTTAGAAATTCAAATAATTCTGCAACATACTCATCTTCAAATGTAGCATCTGCTTTATCACCAGTAACTGAGTTTTTTACATCGCCTAGATAAGCATAGGCTGATATAGCACCGACTTGATCTGCTAATGCTATAAAATCTTTCACACCTGGACATTCAGAGGTTGCATCCACATAGATTTTGCCAACAAATGCCCCTTTTAAGAAACTAAGTAAATCATACTCATAATAAGGGTTATCCACTTCCATAAGCCAGTCATACATTTTGCCTTTGATGCTCAAGGACCAATTTTTAGTTAACGCTTTAATCAGCGGTTTGCCTTTGCCATATCTAAAAATTAACTTTTTCGCTAATGCAAACATCAAGTGTCTTTCTGTGATGCTACCGCCCTCATGATGCATAGAGAGTGGTACCACATCTTCTTTAAAATCAAGTATCTTTTCTCCAAATAAATCATTGATATTTGCCACCATTTTTCTATTACGTTCATTCCTTTTAGCCCTATATGGCGCTAAGAAGGCTTCTAATGTCTCCACTTGATGATGAGGTATACCATGCATTGCTACATACGCAATACCTGTCTGATCTGTGTTGTTAAGACGCCTTTTCGCAAATGGGGTATTCGCCATACTAACGCGACATTCAAGTCCAACTGTTGTCTCTATGTCCATAATCTTTCCAGCTTCAATGAATTCATTAATGCC
>JAQICP010000238.1 GCA_027858555.1 Vallitaleaceae bacterium | reverse complement strand
TTTATATGATGTGTCTTTGATTTGCAGTATGTGTGTCTTCTATGTGTTTTAAAATGCATTTATTTTAACAAATAAACATAAAGTCCCTATAAAAAAATATTAACTAGGTAGTAGTAACTATCTATGAAACTGTGCAGGATTTACATGAACAATAACATCATCTACATTTTGACTTTTCATAAGGGTTTCTTTAATTTTATCGCATATATTATGGGACTCAAATACGGTTAAATTGGCATCCACAGACACTTTAACCAGCAACAAGAAGTTAGCGCCAAGTGGCTTGGCAGTGATTGCATCTATATGATCCACGCCAGCTATATCTTGAACCAACGCAGCAAAGGCATCGTGTATATTTTGGGGGACAGTAGTATCCATTAGAACTGAGTATGCATTTGAAAAGATACCAATTCCAGAGTAGGCAATTATAAAAGCTAAAATCATACCAACAATACCATCAACTAAATAGATATCATAATAACCAGTTAGAATACTTAGGAGGGTCATAGATGTGACGAAAATATCGTTTCTATGGTCGATAGCATTTGCCTGGGCCAATAGGCTATTATGTAAAATGCTTATGCGTTTCGCATGAATATACAGGAAAAATTTTATAATGATTGTCATAATGGCAATAATGACTAGCCAAATGGAATATGTGAATTTTGAACCATTAATCAGTGCATCAAAAGATGACCTGAAAATAGTGAAGGCTACAAGTAGTAATGAAAAACTAATAATCATGGAGAAGATGTACTCCGCTTTACCATGTCCGTAAGGATGGTTTGAATCGCCAGGTTGATTGGATATGCGATTACCTATGAAAGTCATTGCAGATGCAAACACATCGCCAGCACTATTCATACCATCGGCTATCATTGCGTGACTACCTGATATGAATCCTATAGTCAATTTTGAACTTAGTAATATAATATTGCCAAGCATCCCAAAAATTGCCACCTGACCAATTTGTTTGTCTTTTTTCATTAATACGCGCCTCCAGCAAATTATTAATATTTATTATAACATGAATAGGTTGTAAAACAATACTAGATTGTCATAGATAAATAATGTATCTAGGGGGTATCTAATTCTGGGCGTAAGCATTTTTACCTAGTTATAATAATTATGTTGTTATAACCCAGTGTAAAGATTGAAAAAGGACACCCTTTAATATATAATGTTATAATGTTTAAATTCTATAACTAGGAGATTAATTATGAGATATATTCCCGCAGAAGGTTTAGTCGAGGGTATGATTGTTGGTAAGAGTCTGTATGATCGATATCACAAATTACTACTCAGTAAAGGTAGTAAGATACATACAGGCTATGTAGAACGCATTAAAATGCTTGGCTATCAGGGCGTTTATATAGATGACGAGTTATCCGCAGACATTGAGATAAAAGATGTCATTAATGATGAGATTAGAATGAAGATGGTTCAAACCGTTAAAGACGTATGTATTCACTCGGCGCTAGGTGATGTGGGTACGAAATCAGAACAAGCATACCTTGTAGCAAAAATGGAGACTACCAAAGAATTAATTGCTGATATAGTTGAGCATTTGATTGAAAATAAGGATGCCATGGTCAATCTCATCGATCTCAAATTTTTTGATGATTACACTTTTTTTTATAGCGTTAATGTGGCAGTGTTATCTATAGTGGTTGGTGTAGGTATGGAGCTTGACAAAGAAAGTCTCTACAACCTAGGTCTTGGTGCAGTACTTCATGATATTGGCAAGATATTCATAGATGTTAATATTCTTAATAAAAAAGATACTTTAACAAAAGAAGAATACGAGATCATTAAAAAGCATTCTGAATTTGGGTATAGGTTTTTACGTGAGACTTACCAAATCCCCACAGCATCATATGTTGCCGTTTTACATCATCATGAGAAATATAATGGTGGAGGTTATCCGTCGGGCATCAGCAAAGACAATATATCCCTACTAGGACGCATTATTGGCATTGCAGATGTATATGATGCACTTACATCTAATAGAGCCTACAGGAAGGCGTTGTTGCCCTCTGAGGCTATGGAGTATATTATGGCTAATGGGGGTTTGATGTTTGATGTTAATGTTGCCAAGGTTTTTGCTAGGAAGGTTGCACCTTTCCCGGTTGGTACCTATGTGAAGTTAAGCAACGGTTATGTAGGTATTGTGTCTGAAAATTATTAAGATGCATTCATGCGTCCAAATGTGAAAATCATTCTGGATAATCTAGGTAAGAAAATTATGCCAAGGCATATTAATTTAAAAGAAGATCGTAATTTGCGCAATGTAACGGTCATGAGTGTTAACAATATCTAAGATGAATGGGGGAAATGAGATGAATCAAGAAGTTAAAAAGAAGAAGAATGGTTGTTTGATAGCAGTTATTATAGTATCAGGGATTATCACCCTCGTTATTATTGTAGGTATTATAATAGGTATAAGTCTATTAAAAAGGGATATGACGGTAGAGGTTGATTTTGATAAGCAAGAATTAGAATCTGCATATGACAAAATGGGTATGGAAAACGATAATGACACACCTACCTTAAATGACATCTTTTATCGTAAGTACAAAGCATCTGAGAATGGACACGCAGCAGATATGAGTTTAAGTAATGAGGAGATTACAGCATTGTTCGACGATATGTCATCAAGAGACGACTACATACAAAACGTTCGATTTAAAGGAACTGGAGATGGTGAATTCGAAGTGTCATTTGAGTTAAATAATATCGATGAAATTATATCTGAAGCCGAGCAATATTATCCAGAAGTTGATAACTTCACTGGTATAATTGATACAGTGAAAGAATCACTAGAAGGTGCGGTTGTCTATCATAGCGGGGCTCTTGAATATAGTCAGGAAAATGGATTTGAAGCAACGACGGCTAAGTTGAAGGTTGGCATTTTGCCTATTTCAGAAGGACAGCAACAGGTTATAGTTGATTCAATATGCGGGTTAATGAATAGAATGGTTGAGGATATTGATGCTTTAAATATTAACGAAATCAATATAACAGAAGATGGGTTGGATTTTGTCGGCACATTACCAGATGAAATTGACACCAACTAACAATTAAAAACAGACAAGAACAAAGTGTACCTCAAGTACACGTTTCTCGCAGTGAATTGTGCAGTGTATGGAAAGTTCTGTTTTTTGATGAGAACTTTCATGGTGCAGAATAAAATTGGTCTATACCAATATAGAATCTAATATATTGCCGTCCTGTAAAGTTGAAAATTACCGGGCAGAGTGCTATAATATTATTAGAGTTAGTGTTATATACCTGAGATGTACGATATCTTGTATTTTGAACCTACATATTGACTTTGGGAGTTTCATATCTCGCTACGGACGTTAAACCTTTTTCAGGAGGAAAACGGAAGAAGTGATGCGGACACCCACCTAGCTACGCTAGGGATCAAAATCAAGTAACGGCATTTTGGGCATTACATAACTAATAAAGCTACTTCGCAAGAAGTAGCTTTTTTTATGCAATAGGAAGCGTGTCCATAGGAACTTTCCATGAGAACAATTTATCCTATATGGAAAGAGGTACGGTGGGGTAAGACGTGTTTTAAAAGTACAGTTAGTTACCACGACTTAGTGAAGCAATATCACTAAAAAAATCAGGATAGGATATATCGATACATGAACTGCCGAGGATTGTCGACGGTGTACTGGCACCAAGAGCAGCTATGGTGAGACTCATTGCGATGCGATGATCATGATAGGTTTCAAATGTAGCGCCAATCAGGGGCTCGATGATGGTGTTGTCGTTATTTGTTATTTGACAACCGGTTATGATCATACCGTCTTCAGTTGGCTTGATAGGACTCCCCATTTTGGATAACTCCGTTACCATGGCATCAATTCGGTTTGTTTCTTTAACTTTTAGTTCAGCTGCGTCTTTTATAGTTGTTATACCATTTGCGAAAGCTGCGGCAACAGCAATTGCCGGGATTTCATCAATTAGAGTGGGTATGATATCACCAGATACAAGGGTGCCGTTTAATATGCTGCTTTTAACACGTATGTCAGCCACCTTTTCACCGTTAACAGTTCTGATATTTAGAAGCTCAAGATTACCCCCCATGTTACGCAGAACATGAATGA
>JAQICP010000182.1 GCA_027858555.1 Vallitaleaceae bacterium | reverse complement strand
CTAATCTTGAAACCATCAATCACATATTGACCCAAAATGGCAAGCCAGTGACCACCGCTGAAAATATCACTCCAGAAAAAGCCAGAAAAAATACTATAAGTTATAACATATTAAAAGCTCACAACGCTTCTGATAATATGGATCAACTGGCAATCAGATTCGATGCCATGGCATCACATGATATTACTTATGTGGGTATCACGCAAACAGCTAAGGCTAGTGGACTTACAGAATTTCCCATACCTTATGTCCTAACCAACTGTCACAACAGTCTTTGTGCCGTTGGTGGTACCATTAATGAAGATGATCACGTTTTCGGACTCTCAGCTGCAAAAAAATACGGCGGTATTTATGTGCCAGCTCATCAAGCAGTCATCCATCAATACATGCGAGAGATGATGAGTGGTTGTGGCAAGATGATTCTAGGTTCTGATTCCCATACCCGTTATGGCGCACTTGGTACCATGGCTATGGGTGAAGGTGGTCCTGAGCTAGTTAAACAACTCCTCAAAAAAACTTATGATGTCAGTTATCCTGAGATCGTATGTATCTATCTAGAAGGCACCCCAATTATTGGTGTTGGTCCACAAGATGTGGCACTAGCCATTATCGGTGCCGTATTCAAATCAGGTTTCGTCAAAAATAAAATCATGGAATTTGTGGGTCCGGGTGTGGCTAACATGACCGTCGACTATCGTAATGGTATCGATGTGATGACCACGGAAACCACTTGCCTATCTTCAATCTGGCAAACAGATGAACAGGTACAAGCGTACTACGCGACTCATGGCAGGGCTGATGCTTATGCTAAACTTAATCCTGGTGACGTTGCTTATTACGACAAAGCGGTCACTGTAGACCTGTCAAAAATCATCCCTATGATTGCACTGCCATTTCACCCAAGTAATACCTACACAATCGATGAGCTTAATAATAATGCCCTTGAGATACTAGCTACTGTCGAAGCAGAAGCCAAACAAATATTTGGTAACAATGATATCGATTTTTCCTTAACTGATAAGATTAAAAGTGGTAGAATCAAGGTTGACCAAGGCGTTGTTGCCGGTTGTTCCGGTGGTACCTATGAAAACATATACCTTATGGGTGAAATGATTAACAGTAAGACCCCGGGTAACGATGATTTTGTACTGAATGTCTACCCTGCCAGTCAACCCGTGTTTTATGAATTGAATCGTAATGGGGCTATCAATAAACTCATGGAAGCTGGCGCTAATATCAAGACCGCTTTTTGTGGTCCTTGTTTTGGTGCAGGCGACGTACCAACTAACAATGGCTTAAGTATTAGACACACCACTAGGAACTTCCCCAATAGAGAAGGTTCAAAACCATCTGACGGCCAGATATCATCGGTTGCTCTAATGGATGCCCGCTCAATTACAGCCACTGCAATCAACGGTGGTCTGCTGACAGCTGCCACCGAAATGGATATGCCAACAAGTATAGCACCTTATACTTTTAACGCTAAAATATATGAAAACAGAATCTACCAAGGCTATAACAGAGCTGATACTGATATTCCTCTAAAATACGGACCAAATATCAAGGACTGGCCAACAATGACGGCACTGACTGATCATCTGATGCTTAGCGTAGCCACTGTCATTCATGACGATGTGACAACTACTGATGAACTGATTCCTTCAGGTGAAACATCATCCTATCGTTCTAACCCTTTAAGACTGGCTGAGTTTACACTAAGCAGAAAAGACCCTGCCTACGTGGGCAATTCAAAAGTAACGCGTGATATTGAACTCAATCGACAAGCTAATCATCTAAGTGATAATTTGAAAGCCATATATGAGCTAATCAGTGATTATGGCTCGCCTGAGGCTTTAATGAAAAACACAGCCCTAGGTAGCGTAATCTATGCTAAAAAACCTGGTGACGGTTCAGCAAGAGAACAGGCCGCTTCATGTCAAAAAGTACTTGGTGGTTGGGCTAACATCGCTATGGAGTATGCAACAAAACGATACAGGAGTAATCTAGTGAATTGGGGCTTATTACCTTTTATCACCAAGGATCCTAACCTTAATTTACAAAAGCATAATTATATATTCATTCCAAATATACGAAGTATTATCGAAGCTGGCGAATCCGAATTTCCTGCCATTGTTATTGACGGTAATAATAAAAAAGAAACCATTCTTTACTTACCTGATATGACACAATCAGAACAAGATATCATATTATCTGGATGTTTGATTAATTACTATCAATGATTGCGGCAAGTTATAGCTTGTACTAATTCTATAAAAGAATGATCAATCAAGTATTGTCGCAAGTATTGTGACAAGTGTGCTTTTATACAGTTGCCCCCTAGTTACTGCTTGGCAACTACTTGGTAACTACTTTATTATATATACCTTATCGATGGCACATGGTAATTATATAATTCAAGCAGGCATGAGTATATTCATTGAATATGTTCGTGCCTGCTTTTATATGCTTTATATGTTTTTTATGCTCGTGCCTGCTTTATATGTTCATTCTCGCTTTATATGCTTTAAGCACTATATATATTCCTTCTTGGTCTTTGT
>JAQICP010000161.1 GCA_027858555.1 Vallitaleaceae bacterium | reverse complement strand
TTTCTCATAAGGCTCACGATTTTATCAATGACACTCAAGATATTAAGAATGTGGTCAACATATATCTAATCCTCATCTGTGAAGTAGGGAGGTATCTAAGTGATATTCAAGATGATCTTTTGAATGTATTTAGAAAAGATATGAATTATTATGACAGGTTACTTCGCTTCGAACAAACTAAGGAAATGGATATATTTATAAAGAATTGGGTTTATTGGCTCATGGATTATTTCTCAAATCAAAGCAATCGGACAGATAGCAATGTCATCGAAAAAGCTAAAAAGTATATATTTAATAACTATAAGAATGCTTCTTTTTCTTTTAAAGAGTTGAGCCAATTTTTAGGTTTTAGTGAGAAGTATTTTAGTGCAACATTCGCAAAAGAGGTGGGAGAAACTTTTACATGCTATTTGACGCGTATACGTATTGATCAAGCGAAGGAGTTAATGATTACGACCAATATGAAAATATACGAGATTTGTGAGGAGATTGGTTATAATAATGTTGAGCATTTCAGTAGGGTATTTAAAAAATCGACGGGATTTAGTCCTAGAGAATATCGTAAGGGCTAGGGGTGATTTTAATAATAATCACTCCTTTCTTGTATTTTAAGAAAGCAATCCTTTTACATACAGCATATACAGAAAAAAGTATTCTAATGAACATGCTTCTTGATTGGCATACCATATATCAAGTTTTAGTACTTGGCATCATTCGGTTTTTATATCATGTCAACTACAATAAGATAGTAAAAGTAATTTTAATTGATATTGGGAGGATTACAAATGATTACAAAAAAAGTTTTAAGCATCGTACTTGTTTTAATGATGACAGCCACTTTATTTGTTGGATGTGGCAAAGATCCAGATACAACGACAACACCAGATGCACCAGCGACAGATAATGGCACTACTACTGATGATGTAGCTACACCTGATACTGCAAGTGGTGAACCAATTACTTTGACATTAGCTTGTATGGGAGATCAAGCAGATACGTTTGAAAATCTTAATATAACTGAGGTATACAAAGAAACCCATCCAAATGTTACGATTGAACTTGAAAAATTCAAAGGCAGTGGTACTTTTGAAGATAGTTTGAAAATCAGAGCATCTGCAGGACAATTACCAGATATTTCAACACTCTAACCATACATGCTTACTCGTTTTGCTGATTCTATGCTGGACTTATCAGATTTAGAAGCAACTTCTAATAATTTATACGCTAAAGGATACGCTGTAGATGGTAAAGTAGTTGGCGTGCCAGATCAAGCAACAAGAGAATATGTTTTCTATTGGAAAGATATTTTTGCTGATTTTAATATTGAAGTACCAACGACTTGGGACGAATTTATCGCAGTTGCTAATACAATCAAAGATAACAGTGAATTAATTCCAATTGTAATGGGTGGAAAAGATTCATGGCCAGATTATCCATTCAATGAATATATGCCAGCATTAGAAGCACAAGATGGCTTCATCTGGAATACAATGGCATCTATGGATTCACCTTTTGATGCTGATCAACCTTATAGTATTGCTTATCATAAACTTCAGAACCTTTATGATGAACAAGTTATGGGTATTGATCCATTAGGTCTTGGTTTTGATCAAGCAAAAGTTATGTTTGCACAACAAGAAGGTGCTATGATGGCGACTGGTGTCTGGGCATATGCAGATATCGCATCAGCAGCGGGTGATAACAGTAGTAATATTGGCGCATTTTTACTGCCTACAAGAGATTCAAAAGATGATGATTTCGTAACAATTAGTCAAGCAGACGTATTCCTTAGTATCTCAGAAAACTGCGAGAATGCGGATGCTGCTAAAGATTTTATCAATTGGTTTTATAGCGAATTATGGTATCCAGCGTATATTCAATCAGCTGGTTTCGTTCCAACAGTTGAAGGCGTAGAGGGCTCATATGAACAATTGTTTATTGACGCACTTGCGGCACAACCTGATGTTAAGATTGTTGTATATGATGGTGGTGGTGCAGATTTCAATAGTATCGTAACAGAAACAAAATTTGATGTAAAAGTGCTAGGTCAAGAAATGATGACTACAGGTTTTGATTTAGATGCTAAACTTTCTGAATTAAATGATATATGGGCAAAGGCAAGAGAAAGTCTAGGAATCCAATAATAATTGAAACATAATAAGCAAGAGGCAGGTCGTTATTACAGCCTGCCTCTTTACCAGTTAAGGAGTTGAAATAATTGAACATAAATAGTCGAAATCGCAATATATTTATTTTTGTATCCCTGGTCTTGCCAGTCGTTTTGTTTTTATTGATTGTGGTTTACCCATCACTTGATTTGTTTCGTATGAGTTTTGTGAGTTGGGATGGTGTTTCTAAAACACAGGAATTTATAGGTTTAGCTAATTATAAAACTATGATTTTTGATTCTCCTGACCTATGGAAATCACTTCGCAATACAGGCATATATTTTTTCATCCATTTACTTTTTATACCTATTGAACTATTTGTTGCAGTGCTACTGGATTCTAAAATTAAGGGCGCAAAGATTTTTAAATCCATATCGTTCATGCCTTATATCATTAATGGGGTAGCTATCGCTTATGCATTTTCATATTTTTACTCGCCTTATGGTGGCGCTTTAAATGAAATTTTAGAATCTTTACATTTAGAAGGGCTAATCCATAATTGGTTAAGCGACCCCAAAGTGGTGAATTTAAGTTTGGCAACAGTATCATTATGGCGTTATAGCGGGCTGCACATTATTCTTTTTTTAGCGGGATTACAATCGATTCCAAAAGACATTATAGAAGCAGCAACCATCGATGGTGCTAACTTTATGAATAGGTTTAGATATATTACAATCCCAAGTATGACCCTTGTCATCGATTTTGTTCTTTTTGCAAATGTTAGAGGGGCAATGCAAATGTTTGACATTCCTTTTGTCATTACTGGTGGTGGGCCAGGTTATGCCAGTACTACATTTACATTATACTCTTTAAAAACAGCTTTTAACTTTAACAACTTTGGAATGGCTTCAACTATGGGTGTCGCTGTTTTCGTAATTATTATCGTTGTAGCGCTCATTCAAAATAAAATTGTAAAAATGGCTAGAGGTAAAAATACTTAAGTCACACTTAATAAGGAGATTCTTTTATGTCTGAAGTTAAATTAAGACAGTACCAAAAAAAAATCCATATTGATTTTAAAAAAGTAGTAAGTAGATTTTTAATTTATTTACTATTCATATGTATTACTGGCATTGTTTTTTTGCCGATTATCATTACTGTTGTTGCTTCTGTAAAGACGGCAGCCCAATTAGGAAGCACATCACCGTTGGCATTTCCATCTTTTTCTGAAGCAACCTTAGAAAATTATAAAACTATTTTCAATTCTGGAAAACTTTTAATTGCTGTAAAGAATTCTGTGTTTTTAGTTGTTATAAGCGTTGTTCTTAATGCAATCATTGGATCTACTACTGCATATGTACTAGAACGTTTTCAGTTTAAGCTAAAGGCACTAGTTTATGGTATGTTTTTATTAGGTATGTTATTACCTGCCTATATAACTGAAATTGCAAGATTTCAAGTAATGACTAAAATTAACATGTACAATACATTAGGCGCTCCAATACTCATCTACATAGCAACTGACTTAATGCAATTGTATATTTATCGACAATTTGTACAAAAGATCCCTATAGCTCTTGATGAAAGTGCTATGATTGATGGCGCAGGCCACTTTACGATATTTTGGAGAATTATATTTCCAAATCTATTACCTGCAACAGCTACGCTAGCCATTATTAAATCAGTAGATGTCTTGAATGATATGTATATACCGTATCTCTATATGCCAAGTTCTAAATTACGAACACTCACAACCATGCTCATGGATTTTAGTAGTTCATTAACTGGCTCATGGCAGTCGTTAAGTGCAGCAATTGTAATCGTTATGGTGCCTACAATCCTATTATTTATTTTCTTCCAACGCTATATATTTGCTGGGATTGTGGCTGGAGCTGTTAA